>CALFWA010000079.1 GCA_937928035.1 uncultured Caldilinea sp.
AGCTGTACATCGAGTGGCGAGGGCCGGCCCGCATCGCCGCCATGCAAGTAAACGGGCGCGAGGTGGCGATGCGTCCACTCGCCGAAGGGGTGCTCGGAGCAATCATTCCGGCTGGCGTCGCCGATCAGCCGATCGACCGCATCGAGCTGCGCATCGAAGGCAATCCGATTCCGGCGAGTCAAGCGATTCGCCAACCAGCGTCTGGCGTATGGCGCGTCGGCGAGACTGATGCTACGCTTCCCGCCGAGCGCTGGATCGTCGTGCGCAGCGCAGGCGAGGAGGTCGGCGACTTTGCCCAGATTTTTGTGGATGGCCGCAATGTCGCCCGCAATCAACGCGGTTACAACCTTGTTGCGCTGGATGCGCAGGGAACTGTGCTCGACAGCGCCGCCTTCGATGTTTCTGGCGACGAGCGAGCCGCTGCGGACCTGGCCGCCTGGATTGACCGTTGGCCGACCGGTGCAGTGATTTTGGGAGCCGTCAACGACGAAGCCAGCCTCAAGCTGAACGGAGAAGCAGTGGAGGCGTTGCACAGCCTGGGGGTGGCGGTAGATCTGCGCAACTATTTTCGTTGGAGTCACGCCTTCATAGGCGCCAAGGGTGCTGCGCCTGGAACCGCTCTGGAAGCCGTCTCTCTGATTCGTCCGGCGACGGTGACGCTCGGCGCTCCGATCGACGCCTCGGAGGTATATGTGGGGTTGCAATCGCTCACCATTGCGCCTTGTAACGTCGAGGGCCCCACGCATCTCTCTGCACTTATGGGGTGGACGCTGCACTCATCCACCTCATAAGCTGCCACTTTTATCTACCCCGCGCGGGCCAGTAGATCGGCACCAGAATAGACTGGCCTACGTACACCGTATAAGCGGACAGCCGATTGCATAGGGCGATCCGGTATGCAGTTGTGCCGTACAAAGCAGCGATGGAGTAGAGCGTCTGCCCTGGCTTGACGATGTGGTATACGCCATAGCATCCCCCCTCTGTTGTGAAGCGCACAGATGCAGGGCCAGTTGCTTCTGCTTCGACGCCGCTTAACCAGGAGGGCTGCAGGAGAAAAACGAAGACCAAAGCTAACGATAACACCGAGCGGCATAACCCCTTCGATAATTGCATCCAGAACGAGCACGATGAACGACCACATGTAGAAGGGCGGGCTTGCATAGAGTAAGGCAACGTTTTCATACAGAACCTCCTGAGTTCAATACCTTACAAAGCTTCATTGATTGCATCAAAGACGCAAGGAGTCCCCCAGGAATGGTGAGAAGCTCCGTGTGCAGACCGAAGCTTCTCACCGTTTCAACATCAAATTATAAAGGCGCAAAAGCATCGGAGGTCACATGTGAATGCGGGAGGTTGAGTACAACATTTGTTGCAAACGTATGACGCAAAACATAAGAATTATAAGTTCTGCTTGAGCATTTTGCCGTGACTTTTCTGTAGAACGCTCGGCGAAATGATTGAAATTTTTCGATTTTAGCCCTCTGAGTCATCTGGCGGGTGCAAAAGGTATTGACAATAATTAAAGCCATTGTTAGAATATGTCAATATAAGAAACTTTGTTTGTAGATTTCAGTGTAATTATTCGACAGGAGTTGTTAAGGCTGACTGAACGCCTCAACGGAATCCAGAATTCCGAGTAACGGCGCTTGACAATCCAAACAAACGCGGTCTGTTGGTTCGTCCCACGACGCATACTCTGTGCGGAGAGTTTGGCGTTGGTCTTCGGGTGAGTCAGCAGCTGAGGTATGCAACGCTCATCGCTGCTTCATTGCTGCCATCGTGCTTATTGTTTTCTCATTGCGCTGTTTAGACGAACTTGCTGCGCTCTGCCCGTTTGCGCTCTGTTATCCGTTGTCTTTCTTCTTGTCTTCCCCTCCCTTGCCGTAGCGCAGTCTATCTCCGATCGTCAGTGGGTGGTGTTTCGCCCGTCCGACGGCTTGAGCTCGAGTACCACCTATGCCCTTGTTTTCCACGATGACGCGATCTGGGTGGGCACCTCGAACGGCGTCAGTCGCTATAACGGTGTCTGGCAGTCATTCACCAGCGTATGGCCTGCCCAGCACACCGACCTTGAATCTCGACCTTTGGGCCGTGTGACGGCGTTGGCAGCCGATGACGCAACTGGAGCACTGTGGGCGGGCACGGAAACCGGTCTGCTGGCGCGCTGGCAGGATGGCGCCGGTTGGGTGATGATGCGGATGCTAAGAACGCGCATTCATTCCATGGCCGTCAGCAACGACGCCCTCTGGATCGGCACCGACTTTGGGCTGTTTCATCTGTACAATGGATTGGTGCAGCACATCCCTGAGCTGGGCGATGCACCGGTGCGCGCTGTTGCTGCGAGCGATGGCGTCATCTGGGTAGCAGGACAAGATGCGCTTTGGCGATTTTCCACAGACTTGACGGTGCGCGAGCGCCATCAGCCCAGAGACGACGTCGGCGCCATCCTTGGCGGCCCCTACACAGCGATCTGGCTCGAGTCCGCTGACAACATCTGGTTTGCCACTTCCTCCGTTATCGGCGAATATTTCGCCGCCAATGCAGAAACCGTCAGCTATCCTTCCCCCTTTGGCGGCGACTCGGGCGAAATTACGGCGATTCGGGGCGTGCCCTTTGAGAGTGTCTGGATCGCGTCAAGCGGCGGCGGCGCAGCGCAATATCGGCTGTCAGGGCGAACGATCGTCAGCATGCGCAGTTGGGGAGGCCAGTCGCAGGGCGGCTTGACCGCCAATAACGTGCGCGATATTGCCATTGATCAGGATGGCTCTGTTTGGTTCGCGACGGCGGTGGGCGTTTTCCGGTATCAGCCCTGGTCTTTTCAAGACGTCGACGAGCGTTTCGAGGCGTTGCCGGTCTATGACGTGCTGCTGGATAAGACGGGACGAATATGGGTGGCGACGGACGGCGAGGGCGTTCAGATGCGTCCGGCGCGCTACGCTCAACCGGTGCAATACCTTCCCGATGGAAGCGGTGCGCCAGGAAATATCGTGTACGCATTGGAGGAAGACGACCAGGGGCGGATTTGGGCGGCTACCAACCGCGGGGTGACTTATTTCGAGGCGCAGGAATGGCGACAGCCTCCTGCGCTGCGCACTCTCACCATCTCGCCCGGAAGCGATCTAAAGGCCGACTCGTTGGGATTGTGGATTGCGACGACAAATGGCCTATGGCGCTACCGCTTCGCCGACCAGAGGCTGTCCATGGAAAGACCGGCGTCTCAAAGCCCAATTGTCAAGATCGAACTGGATTCAACCGACCGTCTTTGGGTGGCGAGCGCAACGGGTGAAATCTGGCGGCGCCATCTCAATGGACAATGGCAGTTGCTCGAAACAGCAGGCGACAACCTGTCGAGGGAAGCGGTCGTCACTGCTCTTCGGGCGGAGGCGCACCCTCCAGGGGCGATGCTTGTCGCGTTCAATGGCCGCGGCCTGTATCGCCACCGG
>CALFWA010000080.1 GCA_937928035.1 uncultured Caldilinea sp.
TCCCAGCCACCCTAGATGGGGTATATCTTTGCTCGCAGATAAATAAAAATCTCTCCCTAGAAAGAAAAGACCGGCAATAACAACAAGCAGGAACACGATGTCATTTTTGCGCAATTGCTCGCGAGTCATTGGTTTAAAGATCTTTAATGTTCTCTTCCGCATAGGACCTCCATATTTGATTGGCCGCCCAACGGCTCTTATTGAGCAAATGACCGATGAATTCTTCCTCGAAACATCATATCATGCAAACCGAACGATATAATCCGCCAAACGACCAATTGATCAGCGAATCGGTAAACTGTGCACAAACGTTCTCTGGAGTATGTCATCATCATCCGCACGTCTGGAGTCGTAGCATGGCTGACAAACCGAAGAAACTGCTCGATCAGGTGCGTGATAGGCTGCGCCTGAAGAATTATAGCTACGCCACCGAGCAGACCTATATCGCCTGGATCCGGCGCTATATCCTGTTTCATCAGAAGCGCCATCCTGCGGAAATGGGGAAGGCGGAGATCGAGGCATTTCTCACTCATCTGGCGGTCGAGGGCAACGTGGCGCCCTCCACGCAAAATCAGGCGCTGCACGCGTTGCTCTTTCTCTATCGGGATGTGCTGGAGCAGCCGATCGTGGACAATGTCGAGGCGCTGCGCGCGCGTGAACGGCGGCGACTGCCGACTGTGCTGACAGTGGAGGAGACGCAGCGCGTGCTCAGCCATTTGGAGGGCGTCTACCACCTGATCGGGCTGCTGCTCTACGGCAGCGGGCTGCGCGTGCAGGAGTGTCTGTCACTGCGCGTCAAGGACATCGATTTTGCACGGCGGGAAATCATCGTGCGCAGCGGCAAAGGCGACAAAGATCGGGTGACGATGTTGCCGGAAAAGGCGATCCCTGAACTTCAGGCGCATCTGGTGCAGGTGCAGTTGCAGCACGAGCGTGACCTGGCGCGCGGCTACGGCATGGCGCCGCTGCCCGATGCCCTGGCGCGCAAATACCCGAATGCGCCGCGCGAATGGGCTTGGCAATTTGTCTTTCCGTCCGCCTCCCTTTCCAAAGACCCGCGCAGCGACGACGGCATCCTCTATCGCTTTCACCTACACGCCAGCCAGGTGCAGAAAGCTGTCCATAAAGCAGCGCGCCAGGCCGGCGTCAACAAACCGGTCAGCCCGCACACCTTCCGTCATTGCTTTGCCACCCACTTGCTCGAGGCCGGCTACGACATCCGCATCGTACAGGAACTCCTCGGTCACAAGAATGTCAAAACCACTATGATCTACACGCACGTTCTCAATTGCAGTCCTCGCGCCGTGCGCAGCCCACTCGATCGCTAATAAAAAAAGGGGGCACAGCTTCATCACCGCCCCCTTCCGTCAAGCTTGATGTGCCGAGCGCCTGTATCTCCACTCACTCATTTCACCAGCCGGCCAAGCTCCAACCTCTCCGATCGTTTCAAGGTCGGGACGCCGAGGCCGGCCCCCCATCCGCTCGATCGTGCAGCCTTTTCGAATCTAATTTCGGCCCGCAAAAAGCCGCCGATCTATATAAATTGCCGCAATTGCGACGATTTGGCATTGACGGTCATCGACTTTGACCGGAGATAGGTGCTCCGGTGAGAGCGCTCAACATCGGCGTAAAAAACATTGTCGGGGCCGATTCGCTTGGCCCCGACCGGCATGTGGTTCAGGAGGGAAAGACCGGGTAAAATTGGCGCTGCCTGTGGAAGTGCAACACTACGCCTCCTCATGCGTATCCACCCGAAGCCGACCGCTGCTTGGGTCGACGACGAGAATCCTGCTGGGATAGCCAAAGAGCATGAGGATGTCCAGGCCCTTCTGCGCTTACGCGCGAATCTCTTGACGTTGAAAGAGCACATAGGCCAGCGCAAAGAGCAGAATCGTCGCTGCGATCAGCCCTGTGAGCTGCGGCCACATGAGCATCAGGCTCTGCGACAGCGGCAGCGGCGCGCCAACAATGGCCCCTTCCAACTGGCTGGGCAGCAGGATGCCAAAGGAGCGAATTGCCGGGTTGAGAATACCCAACGTCGCTTCAACGTATAGTGTGTTCGGCGAGATGCGGGAGAGCGCTTGCTCCCATTCAATCTGTCGCAGCAACTCCTGCGCCGTGCCATAGGTGACCGGGCTGATGAGCCGCGCCAGTAAGCTGGTCAGCATGCCCCAGAAGATGGTGAAGAAGAGCCACACAGCCAATGCACCTAGGGCAGCCGTAGCCGGCTGACGGAAGATCACCGAGAAGACCAGTCCCAACGCTAGCCAGATACCGCCGTAGAAGATGGTCGCCACCAGGAAGATCAGGCTGCGCGCCACCTCCTCGCCGCTCGGCGGCAGCCCAAGCCCCAGGATGCCCATGCCCATCACCAACAGCCAGATGGCCGCCAGCACCAGGGCCAGCGTGAAAAAGCCGGCCAGAAACTTGCCCATCAGCAGCGCATCGCGATAGATCGGCTGCGCCAGCACACGCGACATGGTGCGTCGGTTGAACTCTCCGTTGACTGCATCGAAGGACATCGAGATTGCAATCAACGGCACCAGAAAGCTCAGGAAGCCTATAAAGGCCGGAAGCGGCTCGCGCGCGGTGGTGAATAGCCGCAGGAAGATGAAGGGGTCCTGGCCGACGCTCTGGCGCACGCCCTGCATCACGGCGTACACGGTGCCCACCGCCGTCAGCAGGATTAACACCTCCAAAATCTGCATGCGCACGCTGGAAAGATGGTCGGCCATCTCCTTGGCAACCACCGCCCACAGCCCGGTCCAAGGCGATCCTTTGCGCCTGCGCACCTGGCCAGCCGGTTGGACGGTTGTCGATTGCACCTCAACTGCCTGCGCCATTGGTCGCCTCCTTGAAGTACACAGAATAGATCTCGTCGAGGCTGGGCGCCTCTATGTCAAGACCATAGAGTCTGCCGCCGGCGTTGACGACAGCGCCGGCAGCATCGGCGCGCAAGTCATGTGCGCCGTGGATCACGAATGTTTCCGGACGTGTTTGCTCGATCTTCTGGACGCCGGGCAAGGCAAGCAACGCCCGTTGGATAGCATCGGCAGGGCCACTCGCCTGCACGGTGATGCGGTAACCGCCACGCAACACGCGCTGCGCCAGTTCGGCCACCGTGCCGCTGATCATCATGCGTCCGTTCGAGAAGAGCCCGACGCGGTCACACACCTGCTGCACCTGATGCAACAGGTGAGACGAAAGCAGGATCGTGATGCCCTCGTGCTTGAGCTGCAAGATCATGCCCAAAAAATTATGGGCCGCCTCCGGATCCAGCCCTAATGTCGGCTCGTCCATAATGATGATCTCTGGCTGCTTCAAGAGCAGTTCGGCCACGCCCAGGCGTTGGCGCATGCCGCGGGAGAAGGTGGCGACCGGGTGGTCGATCACCTCCCCCAGTCCCATGCGCTCGATGGCAGCCGGGATGCGTTTCGCAGCTTCGGCGTGGGGCAGGCCGTTCAGCCGAGCGATGTAGGCGAGATTTTCGCGGGCGGTCAGCTCGTCGTAAAAGCCGATGGCGTCTGGCAGGTAGCCGACGCGCGCCTTCACATCCAACGGCTCGCGTGACGGGTCGAAGCCGAGCACACGCACCGAACCCGACGTCGGTTCGGTCAAACCGAGCAACATTAAGATAGTGGTTGTCTTGCCGGCGCCGTTTGGCCCCAGCAGCCCAAACACTTCGCCGCGATGGACGGTCAAGTTCAGGTTGTCCACAGCCGTAAATTTGCCGTAGCGTTTGGTGAGCTGGGATGTCTCGATGACAGCCTCGCCTTGAGTTTTGGTCGGCGGCGTCCGCGAACTGGCAGTGACGACACTCATAGGCGACTCCTCCTTTTGGTATCAGCGGCGTCCAAAGCGCCCAACCGCCAACGCTACGACGCCCACCGCCACCGCAATCAACGCGACGCCGGCAACGCCCCACAGGGTTGAGGTCGTCACCGTCACGCGGAAGTCAATGCTCTTCGAGGAGACGTCATCCCCGCGCACCGTGAAGGTGACGACATAGTCGCCGTTGATCGCCTTCTCGGCCGGCTGCACTTGGGCAGTTACCTCGACCGTCTGTCCTGGTTCAATGGCAGCAATCTCCTTAGGTTCCAGCGTAATGTTCCATCCGCTCGGCGATGAAGAGGAAAGCGTCACATTGCGCGCCGGCGCAGAACCGGTGTTGCTTACCACCAACTTGAAGGTGGTCGTGCGACCGGCGTTTGCCTCACCGGACAGGCGACCGTCGGGCGTCGTCAACGACAACTCGGGCTGGCCCACCACTTCAGCGGTCAAAGTCAACGAAGCCGAGACATCCTCCCCTTGCGCATTGACAACAATTGGATATTGTCTTGCCGGGATATTGTTCAGCGCCCTGGCTTCCACCGTAATACGTTTGGACTCGCCGCCGTTTAGCGGCACCGAGGTAACATCCTGAGCGTTGTAGGTGAACGTCACCAAGAAGAAAGGAGGAGC
>CALFWA010000081.1:0-2500 GCA_937928035.1 uncultured Caldilinea sp.
GCTCGACTTAAAATTTGGACTGGCGGCGGGCGTCGATGGCTTCGTCTTTGGCTGCCTGAGCCTGGATGGCTCCATCGACGCACGGCGCACCGCCCATCTCGTCGAGCTGGCGAAGGGAGCGCAGACCGTCTTCCATCGCGCCTTCGACGTCACGCCTGATCCGGCGGCGGCGTTGGAAACGCTCATCTCGCTCGGCGTCACTCGCGTGCTGACCTCCGGTGGACGTCCATCCGCTTTGCTCGGTGCAGAGCGCATTCGCCAACTGACGGCGCAGGCGAACGGACGCATCGAGATCCTGGCCGGCGCCGGCGTGCGTAGCAAGCACGTCGCCGAGCTGGTGCGTCTCACCGGCGTGCGGCAGGTGCACGCTTCCGCAAGCCGGGTGTAGGTGGATTCCTCCACCTGCGCCAATCCAGAGCTCAATTTCGGAGGAGTGACGACGGTGCAAGGCGAAGACCATCGCACCGTGGACCCGGAGCAGATTTGCGCGCTGCGCCGCGCGCTTTCCGAGAACAACTGAAAAAATTATCAAAATTTCTGATTGACAGCCTTTTTGTCGTCGTGCTATACTCCAACTGCAAATTCCCAACAATGAATAAAATTTACATATGTGAACAATCTGGTGTTGTCATTCCTTCGTTTAGTGGATTTCAGAGAAGGAACCCCGGGAGTTTCACATCTGCGTTCTAAGGAGACAATCAAGATGAAACCACATGCATCCACAAGATCACTTGTAGCAGCCCTCCTATTGCTGGCGTTGATCCTTTCGGCGTGCGCTGTTCCGGCGCAACCTGGGCAGCCGGCGGTGCAAGCGGAACGGCCAAAGCCGACTCCGGTGCCGGCCGAAGTGCTCGCCGCCCAGCCCTGGCGGTTGACCGACCCGTACAGTCCATTGCCCGAACGCGCCACTCTGGTGCTGGTCAAGGGAGGGCAGGAGAATGCGGCGCTCATGCCCGAAGGCGAATCGATCGAGGATAACCGGGCCCTGCGATACATTGAGGATACGTTGAACGTAGACATCACCTTCGCCTGGGTGTCGCCCAGCGACAGTTTCAGCGACAAGTTGAACCTTTCGATCGCCAGCGGCGACATTCCTGACATGATGATCGTGGATCCGGTGCAGCTCGAGCAGTTGACCGAGGCCGGCGCCATTGAGGATCTGACGCCCTACATCGAGAAATACGCCAACGCCGATCTGCTGGAGAACTGGCGACAGACGGGCAGCGTGGCGTTGGCGGCCGCCACCATCGACGGCAAGATCATGGGCATTCCGAATGTGCAGCCGCAGGCCGATGCGCCGATCATGGCGTGGGTGCGGCAGGACTGGCTCGACAAGCTGGGGCTGAAAGGGCCGGAGACGGTCGATGACGTGGAGGCCATCGCTCGCGCCTTCATCGAGCAGGACCCGGACGGCAACGGCGCTAAAGACACCTATGGTCTGACCGGCACGCTCAATCCGGTGCAGGTGCCCTCGAACTTGCACGGTTTCGACGCTATCTTCAATGCCTACGGCGCTTTCCCGGAAATCTTCTTCCGCAACGCCGACGGACAGATCGTCTACGGCTCGGTGCAGCCGGAGACCAAAGAGGCGCTGGCGCGGCTGGCGGCGATGTACAAGGAAGGCTTGATCGATCCCGAATTCGCCACCAAGGACACCGGCAAAGCCAACGAGATCATCGTCGGCGGCAGAGGCGGCATCATGATGGGGCCGTGGTGGATTCCGTGGTGGCCGCTGGCGGATTCGGTCAGCAACGACCCGAACGCCGACTGGCAGCCCTTCTTGATCAAAGACAAGAACGGCAAATACACCTTCGCCATGGGCCAGTACACCTACAGCTTTGTGGTCGTCAAGAAGGGCTACCCCCATCCGGAGTTGGCGCTCAAGATTCTTAACGTGCAGAATGACCTGAGCTACGGTCTGAACGATGCACCGCAGTACTATCCGAACTTCAACGAGATCTGGGGGTTGCTCTTCCCGATTCCCTTCCTGATTGAGCAGCCATACGTCGTCGAGCGCATGGCCATCGAATACAAAGAGGCGCTGGACGGCGTGCGCGATCCGGCGACCTTCAGCGACGCCATGAAGCTGGAGTTCGAGCAGATCAAGGCCGACATCGCCGCCCCGCGCAGCAACCCCTCGAACTGGGCGACGCGCATGGCGCGGTTGGACGCCGCCCTGCTGCTGGCCGGCGGCTACGACGAAGTGCGCACCGATCCGGTGGCTACTCGCATTCTTGCCACAGACTCCACCTGGCCTTCGCTGCAGAAGTTGGAGGAGGAGACCTTCCTACAGATTATCACCGGCTCTCGACCAGTCGATGACTTCGACCGCTTCGTGCGGCAGTGGTATGACGGCGGCGGCGCCGCATTGTTGGAAAAGATGAATCAGGAGTAAGCATCACACCGTCTGGCCGGTGAACAGACAAGCGCAGTGCTTTTCTGCGCTCGTCTGTTCACTGCGTCATATTTGTGGCCAATCTATTGAGATTGTCATGTTTAA
>CALFWA010000081.1:7500-10472 GCA_937928035.1 uncultured Caldilinea sp.
CGGAGGAGGCGTACGCCTACCTGACGCGGCTGCGCGCCACGCTGCGCGCGTTGGGCGTCAGCAGCGGCGACATGGAGAAGGGCGCGTTGCGCTGCGAGCCGAACATCAGCGTGCGCACGTTGGAGCAAAAGGCGCGCGGGGAGTATGGCGTCAAGGTGGAGGTGAAGAACCTCAACAGCTTCCGCTCGGTGCGCAACGCCATCGCCTATGAAATGGAGCGCCAAATCGCCATCCTGCGCGCTGGCGGCTCGGTGGAGCAGGTCAACATGGGGTGGGACGAAGAGCGGCAGTGCACTGTGTTGCAACGCGGCAAGGAGGACGCGCACGACTATCGCTACTTCCCGGAGCCGGACCTGCCGCCGCTGCGCATCCCGCGCGAGGAGGTGGAGCGACTGGCAGCCACGCTGCCTGAGCTGCCGGCAGCCAAACGCAACCGTTATGAACAGGCGTGGGGCTTGCGCCGCACCGAGGCCAACATCTTGAGCGGCGAGGCGGCGGTGGCGCGTTTCTTCGAGGAGGCGGTGGCCGCCTATGGCGAGAGCGACGGCAAACCGCAGCGTCTGGCCACGTGGATGACGGGCGAGCTTTTCCGACTCCTCTACGCCGATGGCGAGGGGCAGGACCTGCGTCAAATTGCGTCGATCAAGATTCGCCCCACCCAGTTCGCTGCGCTGCTGAAGCTGGTCGACGACAAGGTGATCAACCCCAATACGGGCAAAAAAGTGCTCGAAATCATGTACGTCACCGGCGAAGACCCGCAGGTCATTGTCGAGCGCGAGGGGCTGGCGATGGTCTCCGACGTCAGCGCGATCGATGAAGCGATCGCAGCCATCTTCGCAGCCAACCCGACCGAGCTTGCGCGCTATCGCGCCGGCGAGGAGAAGCTCTTCGGCTTCTTCATGGGGCAGGTGATGCGCGCCACCAAAGGCAAGGCGGACCCCGCCGCCGCCAAAGAGCGACTGCTGCAGCTAATCCGGGGATAAGCCGGAACCGTTGCGCAGGCTTGGCGGTTCGGCGGCACCTGAAGGCCGGAGCGTTTTAAGATGCGCTGCAATTTCGCTGGGAAGCGCCGGGCGGCGCCCGAACTTGTCGCGTCGAATCGGATGCTGTTGTGCGTAGATGCGTTGCAACGTAACGAGCGTTTTTGAGGATTCTTGAGCGAATCGGTCGTTCTGTTTTTTAGCCATGCAATGCTCCTCGGAACTCTGTCGTGGATTGCACTCTGCCAGCGATGGAAATGGACCGCCCTGAGCTAACCTTGCGGTCCAACAGCGCAGTGTAGTGTTCCAAAAGACCGTCCAGCACTCGCTCCCAGCTTTGGTGCAGAATGCGTTTCCGTCCGTGCTCGCCTAGCTGGCGCGCCACATCCGGCGCGCGTACCAGCGTGCGCGCCATCGCCACCAGGCTGCCGGGCGACTCCGGCTCGAAAAGGAGGCCGGTCTCTCCATCGACCACATAGTCGAGCAGGCCGCCCGAACGCGGGGCGATCACCGGCAGGCCGGAGGCCATCGCCTCCAGCACCACGTTGCCCAGCGTTTCGTTGGCCGCCGGAAAGACGAAGACGTCGGACGACGCATAGGCTGCGGCCAGGTCAAGGCCGCCCAAATAGCCGGTGAAGTGCACGCGACGATGCGCAAAGAGGCGTTCGAGCTGAGGCCGCGCCGGGCCATCGCCGACGATCGCCAGGCGGACATCGGGCAGGGCGTCGAGCACAGGCAACAGCCAATCGACTCGCTTCTCCGGCGATAGACGTCCAACGTAGAGCAACAACGGCCGGTCGATTTCGCCCGCAGTGAGGCGTCGGCGCCATTCCAGGCTCCGCCGGCCAGGATGGAAGCGTTCGCTGTCCACCCCTCGACTCCAGACGTGCACGTGACGATACCCATGCGCAATCAGCTCGCGTTGCGTCACCGTCGATGGGCAGAGATTGAGGTCGGCGGCGTTGTGCATCCAGCGGAAAAAGCGCACCAGCGGTCGATAGAGAAAGCGCAGCCCCCAGCGCACGGCGAAGCCCGGCACGTCGGTGTGATAGGAGGCCACCAGCGGCAGCTTCAAGCGCCGGGCGTGACGCAACCCCACGTAGCCTAACGAGACCGGATTGACGACGTGCACCAGGTCGGCGCGGAAGGCGCGCAACTCATCGAGGACGTTGACGGTGGGCGGAACGAGCTTCAGCTCAGGATAGAGAGGGAAGGGCACGCCCGCCAGCCCGACGATGCGGGTCTTTTCGAGATGGCAAGGGCCGCCTGCCGGGGCGAAAAGGATGCTTTCGTGGCCGCGACGGGCCAGATGCTCGAGCAGATGACAGAGGGTGTTGACGATTCCATCGACTTTCGGCAGGAACGTCTCGGTGAAGAGGGCGATGCGCATCGGTTCATCTCCAGTATCCCCAGTCGCTGCGGCGCCATTGCTCCGGCATCAACCCTGTGTAGAGCAACGCACAGCGAGTTAACGAATGCAACGTCTTCCGAACAACCCCGCGTCGCAAGCGACGGTGGTCGCGCTCGTAGACGATCAATTCCGGAGCAAAGACGACTTTGTAACCTCGGCGCGTCAGCCGCCACCCATATTCAGAGTCTTCGTTGCAGGTGAGCGTCTCGTCAAAGCCGCCGGTTGCCAGGAAGGCGCTGCGACGCACCAAAAAATTAGAGCCGGAGACGGCTGGGACGCCTGCCCACGCCATCGCCTGTTGGCCGCGCACAAACCATCGATAGTAGGCGGCGTACGCCGTTTGCGAGCGCTTGGCGCCGAAGTAGGCGTCGGCGCATCCATAGCGTTGCAGGCGTTCAAAGTAATCTGGGGCAAAGGTGACGTCAGCGTCGGTGAAAAGCAGCCAGAGCGTCTGAGCGGCGTAGGCGCCCAGGTAGCGCGCGGCGGCGATATGCGCCATGCTGTTGATGATGAATGTTCGGTCGCTGCGCATTGCCCGGACCAGGACAAGCGTCTGGTCGTCGCTGGCGTCGACGACGATC
>CALFWA010000082.1 GCA_937928035.1 uncultured Caldilinea sp.
CCCGCTCGACCGCATGTCTATTATATCTATTCGCGTAAACACGGCGACCTGGAACGAGATTACAACGATTTTTTCCTGGCCGCCGAACGGTACTCCCAGGGCAACGGCAATTTCCGCGATGTGGCGCAAAACCGGCGCAACGACGTCTGGTTCTGGCCGGAAGTGGAAGATTTTAACATTCGCCTCCATCTCAGCCTGATCCAGGCCGATGGCTACAATCCACTCGTGCTGCAGGGGGTGCGTTTTCTCCTGCCCCTCCATGTCCGGTCTGCGCTGTCGCATCATTGCAATCGTCCGGAGCAGCTGGCTGCTCTACTCGCTGAGCCTTTTACCCCCGGCAGCCTGTTGAGGGCGCTAGAAGATTACGACATCTCGCTGGACTTGCCGGCGGTCGAGTTTCTAGACCGGGCGCTGCGCGCAGCCGAGCCACAGCTTCAGGCTGCGTTCGGGGAGGGCTTCTGGATTGACCACTGGACGTATCTGCTCGATTTCATCGAGTCTTTCGCCGCCATCTATCCCGAACGCCTACAAGCGCTGTTATTTGAGACCTCGCTGCCTTACTTTGTTAGCCCGGCCGTTGTGCAGCCGCGCAGCGAGAAATATGTGTTGACCGAAACAGGCCCGCGTCAGCTCCACGCAGTTCGTCATAATCGTTCGCAGCAGGAAGGATGGCTGCGCGCCGACAAAGGGCGCGGCCCGCTTTTTTACTCACGCGTCATCGAAAAGCTTTTCTTGTTGGCGCTGCTCAAGACTGCGACCCGCGATCCATGGGGCATGGGCGTGGAGATGGAGGCGGGAAAGCCCGGCTGGTACGACGCGCTGAACGGCCTGCCCGGCCTGTTTGGCTCTTCCATGCCCGAAAGTTATGAGCTGTTGCGATTGCTATGCTTTCTACAGCAGGTCCTGGCGGCCAAGGACGAAACGCTGCAGTTGCCGGTCGAGGCATGGGAGCTTCTACAGGATGTTCTGACCATCCTTGACAACTACCCGGAAGCAGACTGCCGGCGTTGGGATTTGTTGACGACAGCCCGAGAACAGTATCGGCGGAGTGTGGAGGGGGGCGTGCAAGGCGCCACCGTTGCGCTCCCCGCCGCCAAGGCCGCCGACGCTCTCGACCGGATGATCGAGGACGTCTCTCGAGGCGTTGCTCGGGCGAACACTCTTGGCGATGGTTTGCCCCTCACCTACTTTGCCTGGGAGATGACCGTCTTTGAGCTCCAAAAAGAGGCAACAACAGGGAAAATACGTTGCGATGCACAGGGGCGCCCTTTTCTGCACGCCTATGAATTTCGACCGCGCCCGCTTCCGCCCTTCCTGGAAGGACCTGTGCGCGCACTGAAGACCTTAGCCGTCGATGAAGCCCGTCACCTGCATCGACAGATGCTAAACAGCTCGCTGTGGGATGGCGCTTTGGGTATGTTCAAAGTGAACGCATCATTGTCCGAGGAACCTCTCGACATCGGTCGAGCGCGCGCCTTCACGCCAGGCTGGCTGGAAAACGAGAGTATTTGGCTGCATATGCACTACAAGTATTTGTTAGGTTTGCTGCAAAAAGGACTGTTCGAGGAGTTCTATGCACTGGCGCGCACCGGCCTGATTCCCTTCCGCGATCCGAGGCAATATGGACGCAGCCTGCTGGAGAACAGCTCTTTCCTGGTCAGCAGCGCGCATCCAGATGCCGCGCTTCACGGGCGCGGTTTCGTGGCTCGCTTGAGCGGCGCCACCGCCGAGTTTTTACACATGTGGACTCTCATGACGGCAGGGCCTCAGCCCTTCGTGCTGGAGAGAGGCGCCCTTCATCTCCGCCTGCGACCGGCGTTGCCCGGCTGGCTTTTCACCCCAGACGGATGTTTTGAATACATGTTCCTGGGGCGTTGCCGTATCCTTCTCCGCAACCCAAGGCGCTGCGATCTTTTCCCCGGTGCGCCCCTTTCCATCACATTGCACAGCACCGACGGACACTCATATACATTCGCCAGCCCTGACCTCCCTGCACCCTATGCAGCATGGGTGCGCGAGGGGCGAGCGCCATATCTTGAACTCGTATTTTGATGGGATAGAATACGTTGAGGTCAGACGATCCGAGAGGAGCTGTCTGGCAAGACGTTTCATCCGTCTGTACATGGCGATGAACGTCAAAATTGTCTATCTATTCACCATCAAAAACAAAAGCAAGTTGAGCGCTCATGTCACACAGCGAAGTTCACTCACTCGAATTTGAATTGCCGCAGCGTCATCCCGCCCCAACCGGTAAACATCTGCTCTATCTGGCGCTGGGCGCCTTGGGCGTCGTCTACGGCGACATCGGCACCAGTCCGCTTTACGCATTTCGAGAGTCCTTCCATGCCAACTATGGGATCGCCACCTCAAAAGACAACATCCTAGGCGTGCTTTCGCTGATCTTTTGGGCGCTGATCCTGGTGATCTCGGTCAAATACGTCGCTTTCGTCATGCGCGCAGACAATCATGGCGAGGGCGGCATCCTGGCGTTGACGGCGCTGATCGGCGCCAGACGACGGGTGTTGATTCCCGGCACCGTGCGGTGGGCGCTGGTGATGCTCGGGCTGTTCGGCACGGCGCTGCTCTACGGCGACGGCATGATCACGCCCGCCATCTCTGTGCTTTCCGCCGTCGAAGGGCTGCGCATCGCCACACCACTTTTCACGCCGTACGTTGTGCCGCTCACGGTCGTCATCCTGGTGGCGCTCTTCCTCTTTCAGAGTCGTGGAACCGAGCGCGTTGGTCGGGTCTTCGGGCCGGTCACGCTCCTCTGGTTCATCACCATCGCCGTGTTGGGCGTCAGCTGGATCGTGCGGCAGCCAAGTGTGCTGGCGGCGATCAACCCCTATTATGCGTTTGAGTTTTTCTGGGTCAACGGCTGGCGCGGCTTCATGGTGCTGGGGTCGGTCTTTCTGGTGGTGACGGGCGGTGAGGCGCTGTACGCCGACATGGGACACTTTGGTCGCGCGCCGATCCGACTGGCCTGGTTTACGGTGGTGTTGCCTGCATTGCTGCTCAACTACTTCGGACAAGGCGCCTTGCTCCTACAGCATCCCGAAGCAGTGGAAAATCCATTCTATCAGATGGCGCCGGGCTGGGCGCTGATTCCACTGGTGATAATCGCCACCGCCGCCACGGTGATCGCCTCGCAGGCGCTGATCACTGGCGCATTTTCGCTGACGATGCAGGCCGTGCAGTTGGGCTATTTGCCGCGCGTCGCCATCACGCACACCTCCGCCGAGGAGATCGGACAGGTGTACATCGCCTCGGTCAACTGGATTCTGATGGTCGCCTGTGTGGCGCTGGTGCTTGCCTTCGGCTCCTCCAGCAATCTAGCTGCGGCTTACGGCGTCGCTGTCACCACCACCATGGTGATTACGACGGCGCTGCTCTTCCGCATCGAGCGCACGCGCTGGCGCTGGCCGTTGTGGGCGGCGTTGGGTTCGACTGTTTTCTTCCTGATCGTCGATCTGGCTTTTTGGGGCGCCAACCTGCTCAAGATTCCGGCGGGCGGATGGTTTCCGCTGTTGGTGGGCGCCGTCGTCATGACGCTCATGACGACCTGGCGGCAGGGACGCAACCTGCTCGGTCAACGCTTGCGGGCGGGCGTCCAACGCTTCAACGACTTCGTAGGGCGTCTCAATCTCGACCAGATTACGCGCGTGCCGGGAACGGCGATCTTCATGTACAGCGACCCAGATGGCGTTCCTCCTGCCCTCCTGCTCAACCTCCGGCACAACAAAGTGCTGCACGAGCGGGTGATCTTGCTTTCCGTCAGCACATTGGAGGCGCCGCGCGTCCCGCTTACGCATCGCATGACGGTGCACAAGCTGGGAAACGGCTTCTATCGCATCGTGCTGCACTATGGTTTTATGGAAACCAGCAACGTCATGCGCGACCTTCCGCTTGCCGGCGAGCATGGCCTGCCGCTCGACCTAAAGGATGTCAGCTTCTTCCTCGGCAGCGAACGTCTGATGGCGACAGCGCGGCCCGGCATGGCGATCTGGCGTGAAAAATTGTTTATTCTGATGAGCCGCAACGCCACCAATGCCGCCGCCTTCTTCTCTTTACCGCCGGATCAAGTGGTGGAATTGGGGACGTTGGTTGAGTTGTGAGACCACACTTTCCGCCTTCCCACTGTGAAAAGACCTGTCACGTCGGAAGCTTTGCGCGACGACGAGGGTCGACGAAAATTTGTGCAATCAAATGCTTGACAAGCGTTGCTAGGCTATGCTATGGTATCAGACGTGTGACAACGGTTCACATGGAGGGTTTTTGGAGAGGACGGACGCACCATGATGATGATGCTCTATCATGAAATCCTGCGCACCTCACGCAATGGGGGAGATTTTCTGCGTCAGAAGGAGCAGTGCGTCCGCCGACCATAACTAGACGGTAAAGCTAGGGAAGGCCGCACGCACTGCATCGGTGCCTGCGGCCTTTTTGTTTGCTTTGACTTAGGCGGTTTGCGTCGAAGTCACGGCCTTGCACACCAGGTCTTGCAGGCATCGGGATGAACTTCCAGATGCCTGCATTTTTATTGGCATGAGGAGAGGAGAAATGAAGCGCAAAGTGAAAAATGCATCTTTAAAAGGACGGCGCCAACGCCAGATGAAACGCGATAACAGGACCATCGTTCGACGAAAAATCGGATAACCGGAAGGAATTATGTTCAACTCAACAGCGCAACCTGCACCACCCCCACCTTATGATCTTAGGCAAGCTCTGGGCGTCGGCAAGCTGACCGGCTTCTGGCGGCTGATGACCCATTTTCGTATGGGCTACTTCGTCTCGACGATCAGCATGGGCGTCTCTGCCATCCTGAACACAGCGACCTTTCTGCTGCTGCGCTATTTTGTCGACCACTATATGGTGGAAGGAGACCGCAGCATCCACCTGGCCGTCTATGTGGCCGGCTTTCTGGCATTGGCGGTCGGGCAGGCGTTCGCTACCTTCAACAGTCGACGCCTCGCCGCCAAGACGGCCGAGGGCGTGGCGCGGCGCCTGCGCGAGTACATCTTCGACCACATTCAACGGCTAAGCTTCACCTACCACGATAAGACGCAGACCGGCGAGCTGATCCAGCGCGCCACCTCGGACGTGGACACGATCCGTCGCTTCTTCGCCGACCAGGCGATCGAGGCAGGGCGCATCGTGCTGCTCTTTGTGGTGAACTTCATCGCCATCTACTCGCTCGACTGGCGGCTGGCGTGGTTCTCGGTGATCGTCGTGCCGGTGGTGATGGTGATCTCGCTCTACTTTTTCCGTCGCGTAGAGAAAGCCTATGAAGCCTACCAGGAGCAGGAGGCCAGGCTCTCCAGCACGTTGCAGGAGAACTTGAGCGGCGTGCGCGTGGTCAAGGCTTTCGCCCGGCAAGAGTACGAGAAGGCCAAGTTCGATAAGGAAAACCGAGAGAAGTATGCTCGCGGCCGCTATTTGCTGCTGATGCACGCGCTCTTCTGGCCGGTGACGGACGTGATGTGCGGCGCGCAGATGCTGGGCGGCTATCTCTTCGCCGGCTGGCTGACGATCCAGGGCGAGATCACGATCGGCACCTACGTCGCCTACGCAGGGCTGGTCGTCTGGATCATCTGGCCGCTGCGCAATCTGGGCCGCCTGATCGTGCAGATGTCGGAGAGTCTGGTCTCCTTTGGCCGCATCGCCGAGGTGCTCAAGGAGGAGCGAGAGCCGATCGTCGAGGGCAGCGTGCGCACCGACAAGCCGGTGCGGGGCGAAATCGTCTTCGAGGACGTGCACTTCGCCTACGAAGGCTCCGGCCGCGCTGCGCTGCACGGCATCAGCTTCAGCGTGAAGCCAGGCCAGTCGGTGGCGCTGATCGGCGGCACGGGGTCGGGCAAGTCGTCGCTGGTCAACCTGTTGCCGCGCTTCTATGAATACACGTCCGGGCGCATCCTGCTCGACGGCGTGGAGCTGAAGGAGTATCCGCGCCATTATCTGCGCCAGCAGATCGGCATCGTGGAGCAGGAGCCGTTTCTCTTCAGCCGCACCGTGCGCGACAACATCACCTACGGCGTGAAGCGCGAGGTGTCGGACGCAGAGGTGGAGGCGGCGGCGCGCGCGGCGGCCATTCACGACGTCATCGTGAACAAGTTGCCGCACGGCTACGACACGCTGGTCGGCGAGCGCGGCATCACTTTGTCCGGCGGGCAGAAGCAACGCGTAGCGATCGCACGCACGCTGCTCAAAGATCCGCGCATCCTGATTCTGGATGACTCTACCTCGGCGGTCGATTTTGAGACCGAGGCGGAGATTCGCCAGGCGCTGCGCCGGCTGATGCAAGGGCGCACCACCTTCATCATTGCGCATCGCATCCAGAGCGTGATGGACGCCGACCTGATCCTGGTGCTCGACCATGGGCACATCGTGCAGCGTGGCTCGCATGAAGAACTGATCGCACAAGATGGCATGTATCGCCGCATCTATCAGGCGCAGATGCGTCTAGAGGCGGAATTGGAGGAGGAGTTGACTCGTGTCTGAGCAGATTGAATTTCAGGAAGAAGAATTTACGACCAGATTCAGCGGACGCACGATTCGTCGGCTGGTCAGCTTGCTGCGCCCTTATCTGGCGTGGGTGCTCGGCTTCCTCAGCGCGGTGATGGTGGTCTCCGGCCTGGACTCCTACTTCACCTTTCTGAGCAAGCGCATGGTGGATGAGGGCATCACGCCTGGCGACTGGCCGACGCTGGTGCGGATCGTCGAGCAGTATGCTGTGCTGATTTTGGTGCAGGCGCTGGCCGTCTTCGTTTTCATCTATCTGGCTGGCATCCTGGGCGAGCGCATTCGCTACGACCTGCGCAAGCAGCTCTTCAACCATCTGCAAGAGCTGTCTTTGACCTACTACAACCGCACGCCGGTAGGCTGGATCATCAGCCGCGTGACGTCGGACACCGATCGCGTGGCCGAGCTGGTGACGTGGGGGCTGTTGGACGTGACTTGGTCGTCGTTCAACATCCTCACAGCGCTCTTCTTCATGGCGCAGATCTCCTGGCAGTTGACGTTGATCGTGATGGTGATCGTGCCGATCATCATTGTGGTGGCGATCTACTTCCAGCGCAAGATCATCACGCAGTATCGGGAAGTTCGCCGCGTCAACTCGAAGATCACAGGGGCGTACAACGAGACGATCACCGGCGTGCGCGTGATCAAGGCGCTCGACCGCGAAGAGGAAAACCTGCGCGAGTTCAGCAAGCTGACGGGCGAGATGCAGCGCGCCAGCTACCGGGCGGCCTGGTATTCGGCGCTCTTCCTGCCAACGGTGCAGCTCATCTCGACTTTCGCTATCGCCAGCATCATCACCTATGCCGGCGTGACGGTGGAGACAGGTGGGCTGAGCGTGGGCGGCATGTACGCTTTCATCTCCTATGTGCTCTTCATGATCTGGCCGGTGCAGGAGATGGCGCGCGTCTTCGCCGAAATGCAACAGGCGGTGGCTTCGGGCGAGCGCATCTTCTCTCTGATCGACGCCGTGCCCGACGTCGTGGACAAACCGGACGCTTACGAGGTGGATTCGTTGCGCGGGGACATCGTCTTCGAGCACGTCGACTTCCAGTATGAAGAAGGCAAGCCGATTTTGACCGACTTCAATCTGCACGTGCGCCAAGGGGAGACAATTGCGCTTGTCGGGCCGACCGGCGGCGGCAAGACCACCATCGTCAACCTGCTTTGTCGCTTCTTCGAGCCGACGCGTGGGCGCATCTTGATCGCCGGCCACGACTACACCAACCTGACGCAGCGCGCTATTCAGTCGCGCATCGGCATGGTGTTGCAGACGCCGCACCTCTTCTCCGGCACGATCCGCGAGAACATCCGCTACGGTCGGCTCGACGCCACCGACGAGGAGGTGGAGGAGGCGGCGAGGCTGGCCGGCGCGCACGCCTTCATCGAGAAGCTGCCGAAAGGCTACGATGAGCAGGTGGGCGAGGGCGGTGTCCTGCTTTCGACAGGGCAGAAGCAGTTGCTGAGCCTGGCGCGCGCCGTGCTGGCGCAGCCGGACATCTTCATCATGGACGAAGCGACCGCCAGCGTGGACACGCTCACCGAAAACTTGATCCAGCAGGGGATGGAAACGTTGATGAAGGAGTGCACCAGCTTCGTGATTGCGCATCGTCTCTCTACGATCCGCAACGCCACGCGCATCCTGGTCATCGAGGATGGCCGCATCAAAGAGATGGGCGCACACCGAGAGCTGCTGCGTCTGGGCGGTCACTACTACCGGCTGTACACGCAGCAGTTCCGCCAGGAGCTCATCGACCAGGTGGAGGAGCTGGCCGCCCTGGCCGCTGCAGAGCAGCCCGATGCAACGCAGGGGACAGACGCGCAGCGCCGAGACAGACTTGCCGCCGAGTTGGCCCCCGCAGATTAGATCTGCCAGGTTGATGTGAGAAGCCGGCTGGAAGATAAACGCCGTAAAAAGCGTGCGCCATTTGCAGGCAAATTGTAAGCCAGATTTAATGACAAAACGGAACAGTTCAGGTATGCTTGACGTCATTGATGCAGCGTCGTGGATTCGCTGCATCGATGACGTTTTCCCAGGTTTTAAAGCATGGAAAGGCCTTTATGTTTGCTCCTGGCAATCGATGGCGCAATGGTGGGATTCTTGTTCTTGTCATCTTTGGGTTGACGGCGCTCAGCATCCTGGGATGGTGGCTTAGCGAACCGGTGTCGGATGTGCTGAACATCGCCGAGGATGTGCGCGATTGGATCGTCGGCTTTGGCCCTCTGGCGCCCATCGCCTATGTCACCTTCTTCGCCCTGCAGATTTTGATCGCGCCGTTGCCGGGAAGCTTTCTCTCCGTGCTGGGCGCCTATCTCTTTGGCTTTGGGCCAGGGCTGGCGCTGAGCATGCTGGGGCTGCTGATCGGCGTCACCGTTGCGCTCCTGGTCGGGCGTAAAATCGGCCGTCCTTTGTTGGAGCGATTCATCCCCCACGTCGAGCTGGTACGCTGGGAGCGCAAATTGCAGCTCCGCTCGCCGCTGTTGTGGTTCGTCCTCTTTCTCTTCCCCTTGCCCGACGTCGCCATCTACATCGCAGGCATGAGTTCTGTCCGCATGCGTTGGCTGATGCCAGCGGTGTTGCTGGGGCGCAGCATTGGGATTTTGATCGGCAGCACCCTCGGCACGGCGACGGCTGTCCTGCCGGCGCCGGTTGTCCTGTTGCAGTGGGTTTTATTCCTGATTCTGAGCTGGCTGGTCTACCGGTATCAGCGCCCGCTTCGCTATCATATGTTAATCAACCTGCGCCGCTCGCGACGGATGGCGCAGGGACTGTTCAAAACGCCTATCGAGACCCCGGTGAAATAATCAGGCCCTTCATCCTTCCACTGCGCGCTGCGCCCGATATTTCTCATCCAACCGATCGATCTTGGCCACCTTCGGGGCGGAGCGGCCGCCCTGAAATTCGCTCTCCAGCCAGATGTCGATCAGCTTTTCCGCCACCGCCGGGCCGGTGATCTGCGCGCCGAAGGTGATGATCTGCGCGTTGTTGCTGGCGACCGCGCGCTCGGCGGTGTAGGGGTCTTGCACGCAGACCGCGCGCACGCCCGGCACTTTGTTGGCTACGATCGCCATGCCGGCGCCCGTGCCGCAGACGAGGATGCCGCGCTCGAATTTGCCTGCGCCCACCTCCTCCGCCACCTTCGCGCCGACATCGGGGTAATCCACCGGCGTGTTTTCGTTGACGCCCATATCAACGACCTGATAGCCTTTTTTGATCAAATAGTCGCGAATGTGGTCCTTGAGCGGCAGCCCAAAGTGATCGGCGCCGATCACGATCGGTTTGTTTTTATCCATAAGTCTCCTCCTACAACAAGATTTGTCCTGGAACAATTGGATCACCCCAAAACGCCTTGGCGTCTTTAGGGTTTCAAACTCACAGCCTTTTCACGCTCTCGTCAACGATCGATCCCCAACACGCGCGCCAGCTTGCGCACGGTGAAACGATCGCGCAGATAATGGCCATTGGCCGCCGCCAGGTCGCGCTCGACGTCGTCGAAATCCAGCTCTGCAGCCGTCGTCGGTCCGCCGACGCAGCGCAGCCACTCGGTGATCTGAGCGGCCGGCGGCACCTGCGCCGCAATCGCCTGAATCTCGTCCCAATGCTCCCAAATGGCGCGCTTGATCGCCTCCGCTCGCTCCGGCGTCACGTCGAGGAACGCCTTGTGCTCGGCGATGATGTCGCTGGCCAGATCGCCGTAGGCGGCGCGAATGCGCGCCTCCTCCTCCGCGCGCGTCGGCCAGACGGACGCCTCCAGCAGGTCGGAGACCTGCGCGCGCGAAAGGCGTCGGATTTTGTCGTAGAACTCGGCGACCATCACGGTGGCGACGCCCACTTTGGCGCCGTGCAACACCGCCGGCCGTCCCTCGCGCAGCAGTTTCATCTCCCAATAGTGGGAGTAGTGATGCTCCGCACCGGAGGCGGGCCGCGACGAGCCGAAATCCAACATGCAGTAGCCCGACTCCAACAGTGCGTCCATCAGCCGGCCGATGCCTTCCGGCGAGCCGGCGGCGATCGCCTCCACGTTGTCGGTGCAAATCTTTACGGCCGCCAGCGTGCGCTGAGCAATCGACTCGTCGTAAGGCTCGTTCCACAGCAAATGCCCGATGCGCCAGTCGGCGATCGAGGTGAGCTTGCCCAACATGTCGGCGAAGCCCGCCGCAATCATGGGGCGCGGGGCGTGCGCCAGCGTGTTGATGTCGGCGAAGATCGCCAGAGGCGCATGGCAGATAACCGTGATCTTAACGCCATGGATGATCAGGGGGGCGCCAATGGAGGCGAAGCCATCCACCGAGGGCGCAGTCGGCACGGAGATGAACTCGGCGCCCGTGCGGTGGCTGACGAAGCGCGTGATGTCGGTCAAGGTGCCGGCGCCGACGGCCAGATAAGTGCGCGGCTCGCGACCGGCTGCCACGAGCACATCCAACACGTGGGCGGCGTCGGCGATCACCTCGTCAGAGGTGAACACGATCTTTTTCAGGTCGAGGCCGGCGTTGCGCAGCGCTGTTTCCACCGCCTCCCCCTGGGCGGCGTAGGTGTTGCGGTCGGCGACCATGAAAAGTTTATGAAGGCCGTTCGTCTGGCAAAACACTACAAGATGTTCGACGGCGCGGCCGTCAATGGCGACGGCTTTTGGACGGTAACCCATGATCAGTTGTTCCTTTCGTTGAGCTGCAGCGCGCGCACCAAGTAGGAAAGCATCGTGAAGCACGCCTCTTCGGCGGTGTGGCCAAAGGTGACGACGCCATCTTCATGGCCGGCCATCGCAAAGATGCGTTTTTGCGGCAGATCGCTCTCGGCGAAGAGCCGCCTCACCTCCGCCGCCATCTCCGGTGAGCCGTAAGGGACATTGGCGGTGATCGGGACGCCTAATTTTTCTGCGTTGTGCCAGATTTCGGGCGAATGGGCGTGCACCACCCACAGGATGCGGCTGTCCAGGGCGTAAACCGTGCCGTGCGTCAACGACTCCGACGACGGCTTGATCGGTCCGCGCGCCGCCAGCCGATTTTCATCGGGATAACAGGCGGTCACGACGACGTAATCTTCTGGCCCCAGCTCCGGCTTGCCGCCTGTCTGTGAGCCGGTGATGATGAAAGGGTGCTGTCCATCTGGGCGCTCGGCTGCGTCGAGCCGACGACTGATGTTGCCGTAGCCGTAGCCGCCGTAGCGGTTAGGGTCCTGGCCGATCAGATGGGTGATGAACATCAGCCGGCGCCATGCGTTGAGTTCGCATAGCGCCTCATGCGGCAAAGGCGGCGCCGGCGTGAAGTCGCACTGATATTTGATGACGCCTTCTTGGGTGGACATGACACTGCTTCCTTGCTTTTTTATCCTTGCTTTCTTTACGCTCGTTTTCGATTTTGTTTTTCATGCATCCTGCGCATCAATTCGTGCAGGCGCTGATACGTCTCCTGATATTGTCGCACAAAGAACTGATATTCCTCATGTCGGGCTAGGTCTGGCGTATACGTTTGCTCGATGGCAACCATTCGTTGCGCCGCCGTCTGTAAGTCTGGATAGAGGCCGGCGCCCGCCGCCGCAACGATGGCCGAGCCGAGCAGCGAGGCTTCCGGCTCGCGCGTGACGTGCAGCGATTGTCCGGTGACGTCCGCATAGATTTGCATGAAGAGCGGGCTATGCGTGGCGCCGCCGCCGGCGATGATGCGCTGCACGGTGAATCCATGGCGGCGCAAGGTTTGCAGGATGTCTTCCATGCCGTAGGCGATGCCTTCCATCAGCGCGCGAAAAACCTGGCCGCGACCGCTCTGCAACGAAAGCCCCCAGATCGCCCCGCGTGCGGCGGAATCGGTGTGCGGGGTGCGATTGCCCTGGAAATAGTCGAGCGCAATCAGCCCTTCCGACCCCACCGGAACCTGGCTCGCCTCTTCGTCGAGCAACTGATAGACGGAGAGACCGCGGCGGGCGGCTTCCAGGGCTGCGTCGCCGCAGAGGTTGCGCTTGAACCACGAAAGCACCGAGCCGGTGGAGACCTGCCCGGCTTCCACCAGGTTCAACCCAGGGATCACTGCATTGGGAAAGCTGCCGAAGACGCCGGGGAAATGCAGCTCTTCCGCTGCAAGCGCCGAAAGCACGTTCGACGACCCCATGACCACGCCCAGGTCGCCCGGCTGTGTCACTCCCTGTCCCAGCAGCCCGACGAAGGCGTCGCCGCCGCCGGCGGCCACGGGAATGCCCGCCGGCAGACCCAACGCCTCCGCCGCCTCTTCGAACAACCCGCCGATCACCGCTCCCAGGGGCAGCACCTCCTTCGGGAACTTGTGGACCAGCTCCGGCAGCCCGATGGCGGCAAAGAAGTCCAGCGGCCAGCCGCCGCCTGGAGAATAGTAAAACCAGCGTTGCGTGGCCGTGTTGCGGTTCAGCGTCAGGCGGCCGGTCAGCCGATATGCGATCCAGTCGGTGTACTCTAGCAGATGCGCAGCGGCGGCGTAGCGCTCCAGTTCGTTCTCCTTCATCCAAAGCATCTTGGGCGGCATCCACTCGGCGTTGACGCCCGCTAGGCAGTAGCGCAGCGCAGGGTCGCCGGTGGCGAAGATGCGCTGCGCCTGCTCCGCTGCGCGCACATCCATCCACAGCAGCGCCCGCCCCAAGGGGTGACCGGTGGCGTCCAGCGGCACCAGCGTGCAGGTGGTGGCGTCGGCGCTGACGCCGGCGACGGCCGCAGGCGAAACTCCACTGCGCGCAATGCACTCTCGCACCGCAGCGACCAGCGCGTCCCACCATTCGTCCGGGGCCTGCTCCGCCCACCCCGGAGCCGGGAAATAGGTGCGATAGCTGCAGCTGCCGATCGCAATGCGATTGCCTTCCAGGTCAAACAATCCTGCCTTTACAGCTTCTGTGCCGGCATCGATGCCCAAAACACAGGGCGTTTGCACATGGTGCGCCATTTTTTGCTCATCCCTCCTGCGCGTCGACGGCGAATGGCCTTTCACCAGAGAATCCGGTCATTGCCGTCGACCAGATGTTTTTTACAAAATCACCCTGCTATTTTCGTAGGTGCGGCTCCCAGCCGCACATCCTCGACAGCCGCCATTTGCCCTAATCCATCAACAAACCGCCGTTGACCGCAATCGTCTCGCCGACGATGTAGGCGCTGGCGGGTGAGGCCAGGAATAGCACGGCGTCGGCCACCTCGTCGACGGTTCCCAGACGGCGGGCAGGCGTGTCGGCCATCCAGCGCGCGTATTCCTGAGCGTTTTCCTCGTTGATCAACAACTCGGTGGCGATGCGCCCCGGCGACACGGCGTTGACGCGGATGTTGTAGGCGATCACCTCGCGCGCCAGCGAGCGGGTGAAAGCGAGCACGCCGCCCTTGGCCGCCGCATAGTGCGCATGTTGCGCCGAGCCGCGCTGCCCCGCCACCGAGGCAATGTTGATGATCGCTCCGCCGCCTGCTGCGATCATGCCGGGCAGCACGGCCTGCGAGCAGTAAAAGACGGCGTACAGGTTTGTGCGCAGCACGGCGTCCCACTCCGCTGCCGTCATTTCCAGCACGGTTGCGGCCGGAAAAAAACCGGCGTTGTTGACCAACACGTCGATCGGCCCGACTGCGCCTTGAACCTCCGCCACCAGTCGTTGCACCGCCGCCGGCTCGGCGACGTCCGCCTGGTAGCCCTGCACGCGCAGCCCTTCGGCGGCGACCTCGCGCAGCAGCGCTTCTGCAGCGCCCTGATCGCTGCGATAACAGAAGGCGACCTCTGCGCCCAGTTGAGCAAAGGCCAGTGTGATGGCGCGGCCGATGCCGCGCGAGCCGCCGGTCACCAGCACGCGCTGACCGGCGAAAGCGCCCGGACGAAAGAACGCATGCATCACGCAACCTCCGCCAACTCGTGGAAGAGGGGCCGCAGCGTCGGATAGAGCTGACGATAGATGCGATAGAGCGCATCATACCGCTCGGCGTTCTCCGGCTGCGGCGTGAAGGTCGGCCCTGTTTTGACCATGGCGGCGACCGCCTCCACAAGCGAGGGATAGAGACCGACGCCAGCGGCGACGAGGATGGCGTCGCCCATAGCGGCGCCGCTGGCCGCCCGAGGCAAGGTCACCGGCCGCTTCAGGACGTCGGCTTTGATCTGGTTCCACAGGGGGCTGCGTGCGCCGCCGCCGACGCAGGCCAGCGTCGCCAACGCAAAGCCAGCCTCGGCTGCGGTTTCGACGTTGTGACGCAGGCCGTAGGCTGCGCCCTCCATGACGGCGCGCACAAGGTCGCCTTTGGTCGTCGCCAGCGAGAGACCGAAAAAGACCCCGCGCGCGGCCGAATCCCAGATGGGCGAGCGCTCCCCGTACATGTAGGGCAGAAAGATCAGGCGGTTGGCCCCGGGCGGGCTTTGGGCGGCCCTTGCGCTTAGAAGCTCGAAGGGATCGACGCCCTGCCGTTGCGCTTCGGCGACTTCGCGCTCGCCCAGTTGATCGCGGAACCAGCGCAGCGCGCCGCCGGTCGCCGACATGGCGCCTACGACGAGATGCAAGCCGGGGATAGGGTGTCCCAGCGGGATCAGCGCCTTGCCTCGATAAGGGGCGTCGCTGCAGATGAGCAGCACCGTCGACTGGCCGGTCATCTCCGCCGCGTCGCCAGGGCGCGTCAACCCCACCTCGACGACGGCGGCGGTGCCGTCGGTCATGCCGGCGATGACCGGCGTCCCCGGCGCAAGGCCCGTAGCCTGAGCCGCCGCCGGGGTGACCACGCCGACCACTTCCCCGCAGGGTTTTACAGGCGGCAATTTGTCCGGATCGAGCTTCATCGCTTCCAGCAGCGTCGGCGACCATTCCCTGCGCGCGCTGTCGAAACAAAGCGTCAACGGACCATGCGAGCTGTCCACACAGAAGACGCCGGTCAACTTGTGCACGATGTAGCCGTTGGCCTGCAAAACCCGATGGCAGCGCGCATAGACGTCAGGTTCCTGCTCGCGCAGCCAGCGCAGCTTGGGTGCCAGGTAGTAGGGGTCGATGCGGCCGCCGTTGAAGGCGGCGATCAAGTCTTCGTCCACTTCGTCCCGCAATTGTGCACACTGTGGCTCGGCGCGGCGATCCATCCAGATCAGCGCCGGATAGAGCGGATGGCCCGCCGCATCGACCGCCGTGAGCGTCGGCGCCTGACAACTGACGCCCACGCCCACCACCGCCTGCGCCGGTAGGCCGGCGGCTTCTAACACGCGGCGCACCACATGGCAGGCCGCCCGCCACCAGGCTTCAGAGTCTTGCTCGGCCCACCCCGGCTGCGGAAAAGCGGTTGGATACTCCTCGCCCGCCTGGGCGAGCAATGCCCCATTGCGGTCGCAAAGGATCGCTTTGGCGGCTGTGGTTCCGATGTCGACGCCCAAGAGCGCTTCGGTGACCATCGTCACCTTCGTTTCTCCGTCGCCAGGACGGCCGGGTTGACGCAGAATTCCAATGGCTGGCCTGTGAAGAAATGGACGACGTCGCGCACGACCTGCTCCGCCCCGCGCTCGGCGGAGTCTTTCGAGGCGCCGGCGATGTGCGGGGTGACGGTCACGTTGGGCAGGCGGAGCAACGGCCAGTCCGGAGGCGGCGGCTCTTCCGGGAAACAATCGAGCGCTGCGCCGGCGAGATGGCCGCTGTGGAGAGCGTGATAGAGTGCATCATAATCGACCAGGGGGCCGCGCGCCGTGTTGATGAAATACGCGCCGCGCTTCATCTGCGCAAACTGCGCAGCGCCCATCATGCCCACCGTCTGCGGCGTGACGCGCGCGTGCAGGCTCACAATGTCGGCGCGCGCCAGCAGCTCGGACAGATCGACGGACTCCACGTCCAGCGCAGCGAAGCGTTGGGCAGGCACATAAGGGTCGTAGGCCAGGATGTGCATGCCGAAGACGGCCAGGTAGGGGACCAGAGATTGCGCAATGGCGCCGAAGCCGATCAGCCCGATCGTCTGCCCGCGCAGCTCGCGGCCAATGCGGTCATAGCGGTAGAGGTCGCCGAGCCAAACGCCGCGCGCCAGGGCGGCGTGCGAGCGGGCGATGTTGCGACATTCGGCCAGGAGGGCGCCGATGGTGAACTCGACGACGGCCTGCGAGTTGCGCGCCGGCGCGTTGACGATCGGCACGCCGCGTGCGGTTGCCGCAGCCACGTTGATGTTCACCGGCCCGCCGCGGCAGCAACCGATGATGCGCAGCTTTTCTGCGCGTTCAAGCACCCGCTGCGTGACCGGCGCCACATGCGTCAGGAGAACGTCTGCGGGTTGGACAAATTGCGCCACTTCCTCCGGGTCGCCGACGAATTCGCGTACCTCGTCACTGTGCGCCAGTGGCTCGTTCGGCCATGGAACGCAGTGCGTGGCGACCATGACGTCAAACGGCAGATGACCTCGCCAGCGTTCCAACGCCTCGAGAAACAGCTCATTGGTCACGAAAAGATCGCCGATCACGGCGATGGTCAGGGTGTTGGTCATAGAAATAGAATTTTTAGATGGTGTTGCGTAATAATCATAACAGCGCCTATCGATGCATCCGCCCGCGTTCTTTCCACACCGGCGCCATCGCCATGCGCTCCATGCGGTAAAGCTCCAGCTGCTCCAGCCACCAAGCGCGTCGCCCCTCGACAGGCTCGAATGCTTGCGCCGGACGCACCATTCGCTCGATAGCCTCGGCGTAGGACGCGTACAGACCGATCGCCACGGCGGCGTTGATGGCCGCCCCGCGTGCGCCGTATTCAGAGCCTTCCGTCACCAGCACCGGCGCAGCGAGCGCATCGGCAAGCATCTGCGCCCACAGCCTGCTGCGCGCGCCGCCGCCGGCCAGCCGCAACGTGTGCACCGGCGCCGCCATCGTCTCATAACAGTCGAGCACAGAGAGCGCCACGCCTTCGTAGACGGCGCGCAGCAGTGTCGCGCGCATGCATCCCGCGCTGAGGCCGCTGAACTGCGCACGCGCCATCGGCTCAATGAACGGTGCGCGCTCGCCTGCCGGATCGAGGTAGGGATGGTAGAGGACCCCGCGCGCGCCGGGCGGCTCTTGCAGGGCGATCTGTTCCAGCAGCTCCCAAATGTTTGCGCCGGTGCGCTGCGCCTCCGCCCATTCGTGCGCGTAGAACTCCTGGGCGAACCAACGCAGATTCTGCGTGCAGGTCATCGTCGGCAGCAGACGGATGAGCACGCCCTCCGGCGCATGGCGCATGTTGTAGCCGATGTCCGCAGGCTCGAAGATGGGGGCCTCCGTCATGATTTGATGAACGCCCGCAGTGCCGAGCACAGAGCAGGCGTGTCCGGGCGCAAAGGCGCCGACGCCCAATGCAGACGCAGCCACGTCGAACGGCCCGGCCACCACCTCGAGACCCTCCGGCAGCCCCAGCATCTCTGCGGCGGTGAGATGCAACGGCGCCCGATTCTGGACGGACGGAAGAATCGGCGGCAGCTTCGGACGCCACGCTTCGACGTCGAGCAAAGCCAGGACGCGGCCATCGAACTGCTGCATCCGCGCGTCGAAATAGGTGTGAGAGGCGTCGGTGACGTCGGTGCTCGTTTCGCCGGTCATGCGCAGGAAGAGCCAGTCCTTGGCGCGCAACACCGCTGTTGTCCGATCCAGTGTCTTCGGCTCATGCATTTGCAGCCAGCGCAGGTGCACAGCCTGATTGCACGTGTTAAGCGCCGTTCCGGTGATGGTAAAGATTGCATGGCCGACGCTGCTCGCCCAGAGTTCTTGCACGAGGTCGGCGGTGCGACCATCGCACCAGAGGATGGCGGGGCGCACCGGACGTCCTTGGACGTCGACCGGCCAAGTTCCATCGCCTTGACCGGTGAGACCGATCGCCAGCACCGCCTCGGGCACAACCGTCGCCTCCCGCAGCACCTGGCGCACCGTCTGCGCAGCCGCCCGCCAGACGGCCTCCATGTCCGACTCCGCCCATCCAGGCTGAGGCGAGAGGAGGCTCGATGGCTGCGCAGCGACGGCGATCTCGCGGCCGGCGAGGTCGAAAAGCGTGCTTTTGATCACCGTCGTACCGGCGTCGATGCCGAGCAAGTAGTAGTCGGCCACGAGTGAGACTTTTTCTTATTCTTCTTGCTTTGAATTCACGTGATTCGTGTTGCGCGATTCGCATTGCATGGTTCGTCACGCAACACGCGCCATTCTCACAATGCCTGTTGCGTCGCCGCGTCGAAGAAATGGATGCGGTCTGGGCGGAAGCGCAGTTTGATGGTGTCGCCTCGCTCCAGCTCCAACAGTGGCGACGTGACGACCAGCACGGTGGAGTTGCCGAGCTGCGCCGCCAACTGGCCTTCCTCGCCCAGCGACTCGAAGGTCTGCACCGTGGCCGGGAGGGCATCGACGGCGTCGCCGGATGGATCGAGCGTCTCGATGTGAATGGGGCGCACGCCCAGGTCGATGGTCTGCGCCTTGCTGCGCTCCACCTTGGCGCGCAGCGCGTCGGGAAGCGGCAGGCGGAAGCCGCCGTCGAGCGCCGCAAGCCAGAGCTTGTCGCCTTCCTGCACCGGTCGGGTCGGCAGAATGTTCATGGGCGGCTCCCCGATGAAGCCGGCCACGAACTCGTTGACAGGATGGTTGTAAATCTCGTCGAATGTGCCCACCTGCTGCAGCACGCCGAGGTTCATCACGGCGATGCGTTGCGCCATGGCGACTGCCTCAAGCTGGTCGTGGGTGACGAGGATGGTGGTGCGACCGGTCTGAGCGTGAAGGCGCTTCAGCTCGATGCGCATGTGGGCGCGCAGGGCGGCGTCGAGGTGAGAGAGCGGCTCGTCCATCAAAAAGACATCGGGGTCGCGCACCAGCGCGCGGGCGAGCGAGACGCGCTGCTTCTGCCCGCCGCCCAGCTCCGCAGGTTTGCGGTCGAGGATATCGGTGATGTCGAGCATCTCCGCCACCCGACGCACGCGCTGCGCAATTTCGTGCTTGGGCACCGAACGGGCGCGCAGACAGAAGGCGATGTTGTCGAAGACCGAGAGCGGAGGATAGAGCGCATAAGTCTCGAAAGCGAGCGCCACGTTGCGTTGATTTGGCTCCAGGCGGTTGACCAGCCGGCCGCCGATGTACATCTCGCCGCTTGTGATGTCCTCTAGACCCACGATCATGCGCAGCGTCGACGTCTTGCCGCAACCGGAAGGCCCAAGCAGTGCCAGAAACTCGCCGTCTTTCACCGTCAGGTTGAGGTCTTTCACGGCTTCGACGCCGCCCTTGTAGGTTTTATAGATATGTTCGAGACGTAATTCCGCCATGGTTCCTCGCTTCCTCTAGTCTGCGCAGAGAATGTTGCGCTCGGTCTTTGCGTCGAAGACCAGGATGTTCTCCGCCTCCACCGCCAGCCGCACCGGCTCGTCGATGGCGTAATCCACCTCGATCGGCGTCAGCACATCCAACTGATTTTGGCCTACGGTCACGGTGAGCACGCCGCGTGCGCCGAGTCGTTCAAAGACGTACACGACGCCCTTGAGCACATTCACGCCGGCGCTCTCGGCGCCGTCTGGGATGGGATGCAGATGCATGGGGCGCACGCCCAGGACGACGTGCTCGCCTTTGTGTTTGAGCAGCGCTTCGCGCAGCCGCGGCGGCGCAGCGACGGTGATGGCGCCATCCAGGCTGACCAGGTGCAGGTCGTCGCCTGCCCGCTGGACGGTGCAGGTCGCCAGATTGATTTGGGGATAGCCGAGCAGCTTGGAGACGAAGATGTTGACCGGGTTCACGAAAACGTCGTTCGGCTTGCCGATCTGTTGGATCACCCCGCGGTCGAGCACGACCAGACGGTCGCCCAGCGAAAGCGCCTCTAGATAATCGTGGGTGACATAGATGGTGGTGTAGCGAATGTCGGCCTCGAGCGCTTTAAACTCCTGGCGCATGCGATGGCGCAGCTTGGCGTCGAGGTGAGAGATCGGCTCATCGAGCAGAAGGACGTCCGGCTCGCGCACCATGGCGCGGCCCAACGCCACGCGCTGTTTTTGGCCGTTGGAAAGGTGCTGCGGCAGACGGTCCATCAGCATGTGGATGTTGAGCATCTCGCAGACGTTGCGCACGCGACGCTCGACCTCCGCCTCGCTGAAGGCTCGGCCCGGCGCGCGCAACGGGAAGGCAATATTCTCCTTCACCGTCATGTGCGGATAGAGCGCGTAGCTTTCAAAGGCCATCGCCACGTTGCGATGGTGCGGCTCAATGGCGTTCATCAGCCGGTCCCCGATGTAGACCTTGCCGCTGGTGGGCGTCTCCACGCCGGCGATCAGCTTGAGTGTGGTCGTCTTGCCGGCGCCGGAGGGGCCGAGCATCACGATGAACTCGCCATCCTCCACCGTCAGCGAAAGGTCGTTGACGGCGCGTACTTTGCCGAAATCTTTGGTCAGATGTTCCAGTCGCACTGTCGCCATGAAGCATCACCCTTTCACAGCGCCGAAGCTGAGGCCGCGGATGAGGTAGCGTTGAATGCTCAGCGCCAGCACGATCTGCGGAATCGACGCAAGCACGGAGGCGGCAGCCATGCGGTTAAAAAACGCCTGCGCCGAGGAGATGTATCCCAATGCCGAGACGGTGACGGTCTGCACATTGGAGCCGCCGAGCACAAGCGCAAAAATAAAATTGTTCCAGGCGAAGACGAAGGCCAGTAGCGCCGCAGCGGCCAGCCCTGGCCGCACCAGCGGCAGCAGGATGCTCCAGAAGATGCGCCACCACGGGTAGCCGTCGATCATGGCGGCCTGCTCGATGTCGGGCGAGATGTCCTCGAAGTAGCTGCGCAGCACCCAGATCAGCAGGGGCAGCGTGACAAGCTGATAGACCCAGATGATGCCCCAGTAGGTGTCGTACAGGCCAAGCTGGCGATAGAGCACCGAGAGCGGAATGATCACGACCAACTCCGGCGCAAAGCGAAAGGAGAGAAAGGTGAAAGCCAGGTCTTCTTTGCCGCGAAATCGGTAGCGAGCGAGCGCATAAGCGGCCGGCACGCCGACGAGCAATGATAAAATCACAGCGCCTGAACTGACGATCAGACTGTTCATAAAAAAGCGGGGAAATTCCTGCCGCGCCACCACGCCCGCGGCCGC
>CALFWA010000083.1 GCA_937928035.1 uncultured Caldilinea sp.
GTGAGCTGGGATGTCTCGATGACAGCCTCGCCTTGAGTTTTGGTCGGCGGCGTCCGCGAGCTGGCAGTGACGACGCTCATAGGCGACTCCTCCTTTCGGTATCAGCGGCGGCCAAAACGCCCAACCGCCAATGCGACGACACCCACCGCCACCGCAATCAATGCGACGCCGGCGACGCCCCACAAGGTCGAGGTCGTCACCGTCACGCGGAAATCGATGCTCTTTGAGGAGACGTCATCTCCGCGCACCGTGAAGGTGACGACGTAGTCCCCGTTGATCGCCTTCTCGGCCGGCTGCACTTGGGCGGTGATCTCGACCGTCTGACCCGGCTCGATGGCGGCGATCTCCTTAGGTTCCAGCGTAATGTTCCAGCCGCTCGGCGATGAAGAGGAAAGCGTCACATTGCGCGCCGGCGCAGAGCCGGTGTTGCTCACCACCAACTTGAAGTTGGTCGTGCGACCGGCGTTCGCCTCGCCGGACAGGCGACCGTCGGGCGTCGTCAGCGACAGCTCGGGCTGGCCCACCACTTCAGCGGTCAGAGTCAATGAAGCCGAAGCATCGTCCCCTTGCGCATTGACAACGATCGGATACTGTCTCGCCGGAATATTGTTCAATGCCCTGGCTTCCACCGTAATGCGTTTGGACTCGCCGCCGTTTAGCGGCACCGAGGTAACATCCTGAGCGTTGTAGGTGAACGTCACCAAGAAGAAAGGAGGAGCCTCTGCCGTGAGGTTGACGTTCATTTCATCGGTGCCCTCGTTCTTAAGTGTTACATTGAAACGGAAGGAGGTTGTTGCTTTCCCCCGCAGCACCGGCAGCTCCGTAGTAAGCGACAGCGCAGGCGGCGCTTTTTCCTGCACGTTCAATTGAATCGGCAGGCGGCTGACCTCGCCCGTGGAGCCTGCCGCAACGACCGTGAAGTTGTGTGTAGTTCCCGGCTCCACGCCGGCCGGCTCGAGTCGCAGGTCTACCGAAGCGTCATTTTTGCCGTCGACAAAAACGGAACTCACCGTGCGACCGCCGCCGCGGAAGGAGAGATTCCAGCCGGTTGGCGCCTCTTCCACCGACAATTGCACAACCTGCGGCGTGCCTGCGCGCACCTTTAACGCCAGCGTCACCGTTTCATCCATACCTACGACCTGTGAGGGGAAGGTGGTGAAGATCGTCAGCGGTTGCGGCGTGGGTGTCGGTTCCGTCTGCGCTGTCTCCTGCGCATACACCGCCAGAGGTGTGAACAGCAATGCTGTCAGGGCCAACAATGCAAGTGGCCATTGAAGCTTGCGCATATGTGTCTCTTACCTCCTTGTTGCTCCAAATGAATGATGTTTTTTGAGTTGATTATGATAAAAAATTCTTGACTTCACAAAAAATGCTCGCCCCTCGCAGGCAAGCACTTCTTGTGAAATCCATTACAATATATTTGAACCGATTGCTTTAGGCAAAAATGAAGTAAAGATTAAGGGATAATTAGGAAATGTCCATCGACTCTACCTGGGTCACGCTCTCGCACGATGCCGCACGGGCGCTGCTCGCTGCGCACACCGAGGGAAATCCACGCGTCGTAGTGTCCACGGACCTCAACCGCACACGCAGCGAAGTTGAGCTCTGTGCAGAGGGCGTTCACTTTCCAGGCGGATTGTTCCTTGCGTGGGCGCAGATCGAACGGATCGCCGAGGATAAAACGGGCTGCTATCGCTGCACCGTAGAAGGCGTCGAAAAGATTCAACGTTTTTCCGAAGCGACGCAGCGCGTCTATACGCTCTATCCCACCACGGGCGCGCCCACGCTGTTGATCTCCGGCGTCCCCATGCATCGCATCAAAGGCGTCGACCCTCGCCAGGACACCTTGAACAAGTTGCGGGCGCTGGGGCGCATCCACGGCCGGGTGCTCGACACCTGCACCGGCCTGGGCTACACTGCACTGGAGGCTGCGCGTTATGCAGAGCATGTCATCACCATCGAGCTAGACCCCGCAGTGCATGAGATCATCCGACAAAACCCCTGGTCGTGCATGCTCTTCGAGACGCCGAACATCACCGCCTTGATCGGGGACAGCGCAGAGCTAATCGAAACGTTTGCAGAGGGAAGCTTCGACTTCATCCTGCACGACCCGCCGATGTTCACGCTGGCGGGAGAGCTCTATTCGCTCGACTTTTACCGCCAGCTGCATCGCGTGCTGCGCCGGGGCGGTCGTCTTTTTCACTACATCGGCAACCCGGAGAGCAAGTCCGGCGCCACGGTTACACGCGGAGTGGTGCGTCGCCTGACAGAGGCTGGCTTTCGCAACGTGCAGCCCCGCCCGCAAGCTTTTGGCCTAATTGCCTTCAAATAAACCCGCACCGATCCCGCCTCAACTTTCTCGAAAGATCAGATCATGAGTAGAATGCCCTGAAGCGCAGCCCGTTGAGTGGGTCGCTCGCCGAGGAGGCGCGTTGCAGACAGGTCGAATGTGGAGTCACTGAATGAAACAATTGATTTTGCTTCTGGCGACGGTCTCGCTGAACGTCTTCGGACAAGTGATGATGAAGCGGGGCATGAGCAGCGTCGGCGCCATCAGCGGCGATCTGAGCCTGCTGGCGGAAAGCCTATTGCGTGCGCTCATGAACCCGTATGTGCTGGCAGGCGTCGCCTCCTATGGGTTCAGCACAGTTTTCTGGCTGGTGCTGTTGAGTCGGGTGGACCTGAGCTACGCCTACCCGGCGCTCAGCATGGGCTACGTATTGATCACCTTGGTGAGCGCCCTGCTTCTCGGCGAGCAGGTGAGCGCCGTGCGCTGGGCAGGTGTCTTCGTCATCGTCACCGGCGTGATCTTGGTGACGCGCGGGTGAACAATGACGACGTCACACCTTCTTCGAGGATACCCTTGCACTACGAGCGAGGCTGTTCAACAACGTTGCTTACAGTGCCTTTACCCCTTTACCGATGTGCACAGCTATCAACTTCGGTTGACGGCGCTGCATTTGGGGGAGTGGCTGGTTTCAATGAACGAGGCTGGCGCTGAACGCTGTCGCTTTCACGCCCTTCTCGACTGTCAGGTGCGGACAGCACGCACGAAATTCAAAGTCTCAACGCTTATCGAATGAAAACGCAGCTCGTAGCCGCGCTTTCTCGAATTTCCCAAGACCATGCAGCAGGGAGCCGCACCCACCGTCACCACCGGCCGATTTGCTCAATCTGCACTCTTGGTTGCTGGGTTCCACTGCGCAACCTCGATCTATTTTTGAGGAGGACGGCCACTATGCAGCCGCGATCACCTCTCTGAACTCCTCTGCGCTGAGCGTCTCTCGCTCCAGCAGAGCGTTGGCAACTTTGTGCAAGAGTTCGAGATTTTCCGAGAGGAGTTTGCGCACGCGTGCGTATGCGGCCCTGACCAACTCCTGCACCTCGGCATCGATCGCTTCGGCCACCTCCTCGCTGTAATCGCGCTGCTCCGCCAGATCGCGGCCCAGGAAAACTAACTCCTCCTGTTGCCCAAACTGAAGCGGACCCATCTTTTCGCTCATGCCGTATTTGGTGATCATGGCGCGCGCCATCTGTGTGAGCTGTTGGATGTCCATCGCCGCGCCGTTGGAGACGTCGCCGAAGACCAACTCCTCGGCCACGCGACCGCCCAGCGCCACGGCGATATTGTCGAGGAAGTACGAACGCTTCGCCAGCATGCGATCCTTTTCCGCAACCCGCCAGACATAACCGCCCGCGCCCCCACGCGGAACGATCGTTACCTTATGCAGCGGATCGGAATATTTGCAAAAGTGTGAGACGAGCGCATGGCCGGCCTCGTGGTAGGCGATCACCTTCTTCTCCTGCGGCGTCATGAGACGGCTGCGCCGCTCCGGCCCGCCCATGCCCACGCGTTCGACCGCCTCCTGCAATTCGGCCATGCCGATAGCGCGTTTATTGCGCCGAGCTGCCAGAATCGCCGCCTCATTGACCACATTTTCAAGGTCGGCGCCGACAAAGCCGGGCGTCTGTCGCGCGATCAGGTCTAGATCGACGCTGGGCTCGATCGGTTTGCCCCGCACATGCACGTCCAGAATGGCGCGTCGACCGTTCACGTCCGGCCGATCCATCGTCACCCGACGGTCGAAGCGGCCTGGCCGCAGCAGCGCCGGGTCAAGAATGTCCGGGCGATTCGTGGCTGCAATGAGGATCACATTGGTGTCGGTGCCGAAGCCGTCCATCTCCACCAAAATCTGGTTGAGCGTCTGCTCGCGCTCGTCGTGCGAGCCGCCCAGACCGGTGCCGCGGTAACGTCCCACGGCATCGATCTCGTCGATGAAAATAATGCAGGGGCTGTTGCGCTTGGCCTGCTCAAAGAGATCGCGCACGCGACTGGCGCCGACGCCGACGAACATCTCCACAAATTCAGAGCCGGAGATGCTGAAAAACGGCACTCCCGCTTCACCGGAGACCGCCTTCGCCATCAGCGTCTTGCCGGTGCCCGGCGGGCCGACCAGCAGCACGCCTTTCGGAATGCGCGCACCGAGCGCCGCAAACTTTTGCGGCTCCTTGAGGAACTCCACCACCTCTTTCAACTCTTCTTT
>CALFWA010000084.1 GCA_937928035.1 uncultured Caldilinea sp.
CCCATCCCCTGACTCAAACCTCTATTTAAAAATAGTATACTCCAGACCTGCGAAGCAACCAAATTTTAGGGCTTTCCGGTTGCAATTTCAGGCAAGGAGCCGGTGAGAAGTTCTACCTGCGCACAAGCTGCCCGCCCGCCCAGGCGAGGCCGAAGATGAGTGTGCAGGTCAATACGATCGCTGCGCCGGAGGAGACATTGAAATAGTAGGAGGCGTATAGCCCTACGACGCCGGCAAGCACGGTGAAGAAGGCCGCCAGCGCCATCATGCGCACCAGCCGATGGGTGAGCAGCGCAGCGGCGGCGGCAGGCGTCACCAGCAGTGCACTCATCAACACCACGCCGACCGCCTGAATACCCGTTACCACGCTCAGGGCCAGCAGGATGAGCAACAAGAAGGTCAACCGGTCGACCGGGATGCCGATCACGCGCGCATAGATCGGGTCGGCGGAGGAAAGCTCCAGCTCCTTGTGAAAAAGCGCCAGCAGCCCCAGCACCAGCGCCGCCACCAGCGCCATCAGGCGCAAATCTTCGACCGTAACGCCTAAGATGTTGCCGAAGAGCATGTGCGTGAAATCCCGATAGGAGCGCACGGTGCTGATCAGGAGGATGCCGAGCGCAAACATGCCGGTGAAGACGATGCCGATGGCCGTGTCCTCGCGCACTTCCTGACGCTGCGCCAGCCAGCCGATCAGCATGGCGGCGATCACACCGGCAATCACTGCACCTCCGGAGAGGCTCCATCCCACCAGATAGGCGATCACCAGGCCGGGCAGCACGGTGTGCGCCATGGCGTCGCCGATGAAGGCCATCCGACGCAGCACGACGTAGCTCCCGATCACCGCCGCTGGCACGCCGATCAAGATGGCGGCGAGCAGAGCTGTTTGCATGAAGCTATAACGAAAAGGCGCAACGAGAACCTCAAGCATGGACGACTCCTGGCGTCAACACCGGCAGCGCCTGTTCGGGCAGGTGCAAAACAGCTTCCCCGTAGGCCCTGCCATCCTCCAGACGAATCACTGCGTCATAGTCGCTCTCCAGGCGATCGAGGTCATGGGTGGCGACGACGATGGTGCGTCCATTCGCCTTTTCTTCGGCAAGCACGGACGCAACGATGGCGCGCGTCTCCGCATCGACGGCGTTGAGCGGCTCGTCGAGCAACAAAAGATCGGCGCCCTGCGCCAGCGCACGCGCCAGCATGACGCGCTGCTGCTGGCCGCCGGACAACTGCCCGATCTGGCGGTCGGCAAGGTCGTCGATCTGCAGCCGCGCCAGCATGGCGTCCACGATGCGCCAGTCTTCCGGCCGCGGGCGTCGAAACCAGCCGAGATGCACGTAGCGGCCGCTGACCACCAGCCGACGCACCGTGATCGGGAAATGCCAGTCGATCTCGCTGCGCTGGGGCAGATAAGCGACGCGGTGATGGCACGCGCCTACCGGACGGCCGTAGATGCGCACCTCGCCGCTGCGGATGGGCAGCAGGCCCGCCACGGTCTTGAAAAGCGTCGATTTGCCGGCGCCGTTGGCGCCGATCAGCGCCACGCGCGCACCCACCGGCACATGCAGGGTCACGCCCTGCAACACATCGCGCTGATCGTAGCCTACATGCAGGTCACGCACCAGAAGCGCAGGTTCGCCGGCCACCGGACAGACCTCATGGCGGCCTGCGTAAGAAAAGAAAAGCATCTCAACGCCCTCCATCTCTCGAACGTTTCCCGGCCGCGCAAAGCGTAAGCAAATCTGCAACCTTAAAAGAGATCATATCTCACTGCCGCACAATCGTCCAAATAAATCGAGAGCAATTGATACTGATTTTCAATTCAGGCGTTGCACCCTGGCGAGACGGATGACGCTTTTCTCTTGAATCTTCGCATCTGGTTTTTAACACGCCTTGAAAGTCCATCTATTTTGTCATCTATCTCTGCAGAGTACTATAATGGCGAACGTATAGAACCTTTCTTGGACAACAGTTGCACATTTACACCTTTTTTTACACCTTTTCGGCGCCAGGCGAGATCGACGCTTTCTGGACGCCGGAAAACTCGACTTCGGAGTCAAGCTCGGCTTGCGAGCTAACCTTGAGGAGGTTTTCGCTTGAATTTGCACGAATATCAGTCCAAACGCGTGTTCGCCCGCTACGGCATTCCGGTTCCGAGCGGCGAGGTGGCGACCACGCCGAGCGAAGTGCGCGACATTGCCGTTCGTCTCGGCGGGCCGGTTGTAGTGAAGTCACAGGTGTTGGTCGGCGGACGCGGCAAGGCAGGGGGCATCAAGCTGGCCCGCACACCGGATGAGGCCGAGCAACGCGCCGACGAAATTCTCGGCATGAAGATCAAAGGGTTGACGGTGAAGAAGGTGCTCGTCGACCCTGCCGCCGACATTCGCAAGGAAATCTATTTAGGCGCTGTGCTCGACCGCGCCAGCCGGCGCATCGTGCTGATGGCAAGCAGCGAGGGCGGCGTGGACATCGAGGAGGTGGCGGCCCAAACGCCGGAGAAGATCGTCAAGGTGGCCGCGCATCCGTTCCTCGGCTTGCGCCCCCATCACGCCCGCATTCTCGCCGACGGCATCGGACTTCCGAAGGAACTCATCAACGATTTCATCAAGATTTCTCAAGGGCTGTACCAGGCTTTCGTCAGCACCGACGCCAGCCTGGCCGAAATCAACCCGTTGGTCATCACAGGCGAAAACAAGCTGTTGGCGCTCGACGGCAAAATTTCCGTCGACGATAATGCGCTCTTCCGACATCCTGAGCTGGCCGAGATGCGCGACCCCGATGAAGAGGATGCCAGCGAGCGCGAGGCGCATCGCTACGGCCTGAGCTATATTCACCTGGACGGCGAGATCGGCTGCATGGTCAACGGCGCCGGCCTGGCCATGGCCACGATGGACATCGTCAAGCTGTACGGCGGCGAGCCGGCCAACTTCCTCGACATCGGCGGCGGCGCCCAGTCGGACAAAGTGGCGGCGGCGTTGCGCATTATTCTCAGCGACAGCCGCGTCAAGGCGGTGCTGATCAATATCTTCGGCGGCATCACGCGCTGCGATGAAGTGGCGCGCGGGGTGCTGGAGGCGATCGGGACGCTCGACGGGCGCGTGCCCTTCGTCGTCCGCCTCGTCGGCACCAACGAAGAGGAGGGCCGTCAAATTCTCGCCGAAGCCAATCTGATCACGGCCACCAGCCTGGCCGACGCCGCGCAGAAGGCGGTGGCCGCCGCCAAAGGAGAGCTACAATGAGCATTCTGGTCGGAAAAGAGACGCGCCTTTTGGTGCAAGGCATCACCGGTCGCGAGGGCGCTTTTCACACTAAACAGATGATCGACTACGGCACGCAGGTCGTCGCCGGCGTCACCCCGGGCAAGGGCGGCGAATGGGCGTTCGGCAACATTCCGATCTTTGACACCGTGAGCGAGGCGGTGCACGCCACGGGCGCCAACACCAGCGTGATCTTCGTGCCGGCGCGCTTCGCCGCCGACGCCATCATCGAAGCCGCCGAAGCGAGCATCGAGCTGGTCGTGTGCATCACCGAAGGCATTCCGGTGCTCGACATGGTGCAGGTGCGCGCCTACCTCGACACCACGCACACGCGGCTGATCGGCCCGAACTGCCCCGGCTTGATTACGCCGGGCGAGGCCAAAGTCGGCATTATTCCGGGTCACATCATGACGCGCGGCAATGTCGGCGTGGTGAGCCGTTCCGGCACGCTCACCTACGAGGTCGTCTATGCGTTGACGCAGCGCGGCATCGGCCAGACGACGGCGGTCGGCATCGGCGGCGACCCCATCAACGGCACCTCGTTCCTGGACGTGCTGCAAATGTTTGAGGAGGACCCGGAAACCGAGCAGGTGATCTTGATCGGTGAGATCGGCGGCACGGATGAACAGAAGGCGGCGGAATACATCGCCTCTCGGATGAGCAAGCCGGTGACCGCCTTCATCGCCGGTCAGACTGCGCCGCCTGGGCGTCGCATGGGGCACGCTGGCGCCATTATCTCCGGCGGCGAAGGCACGGCCGCCGAGAAGATCGCTGCCCTCACGCGCGCCGGCGCCAAAGTGGCGCGTCATCCCGACGAAATCGCCGACCTGGTGGCGAGCCATCTCAGGTAGAGGCGCTTGCCTGCGGCATTCCACCGCAGTTGCCGTCCAATCAGCCGTCAACTGCGGTGGAGGCGGCTCCATGTTTTTTGACAACATTGTCTGGTAAGCGTCGTAGGCCGCGGCTCCCAGCCGCACATTCCCAGCAAACCACGAGGTTGTGGGTGAACTTAGGAAGTGTAAAGGCGTCCATGCAGAGGCAGGACGCCTTTGCACTTGTGAGGGTTGGCCTCTCAAATTGCAGCTCCTGGCGCAGAAGGACGCTTTGTTCCAATTGCAAGCCGCGCAACCGGAGATTTTTCCGGCGTATGCTTCAATTAGGCTATGACTGAGGATCTGCTGCAGCTTACGCCTTCTGGCCTCTACTGTCCGGCGGGCGATTTTTATATCGACCCCTGGGCGCCGGTTGCGCGCGCAATCATCACCCATGCG
>CALFWA010000085.1 GCA_937928035.1 uncultured Caldilinea sp.
TAGCGGTTGGCGGGGTGATGAAGCAGGCGGGCGACGTCGAGTGAGACGAGGCGCGCCAGCTCGGTGGCGGTGTGAAAATCGAGCCACGGCAGCGGCGAGAGGCGCTGAAACTCCTGCGCAGCGGGCGTCGGCTTAGGGCTGTGGCGGAACGGTAGAATAGGTCGTTCCAGCCGCCAGGCCAGCGCCCATTCCAACCCGGCCGGCGCAGTGATATCGTTGCCGAGTAGGAAATAGACCCGATCGCAGTTGGCGATGCGTTCAAAAATTTCGTCGACGGTCGGCAGCAGCGGCGGCGAGCGCCGGATTTCGATTTCCACCTGCACGGGCAGTTCGGCGATCGCTTTGCCGATCACGCTGCGCATCGGCTCCAGGTCTTGGGTTGCAGCGACAAAGATTCGAAGTCTTTCGGCCATGGAGTGAATTATGCCATCAGTGGAAATACAACAGCAAAGGTTGAGCCCTGGTGAGGCTCGCTGGTGGCCGTGATGCTCCCGTGGTTTCGTTCCACAAGGTGTTTGACAAGGGAGAGCCCGAGGCTGGCGCCACTGCCGATTGAGTTCTGGGCAGATTTACTCCGGCTGCGCGCCTTATCCACTCGATAAAAACGACCGAAGATAAAAGGAAGGTCTTCAGAAGGAATACCGATGCCAGCGTCGGTTACTTGAATCGTTAAACGGCTGCCCTTTTCTTCAACGGCCGACAGTTCGACGCGTCCTCCTGCGGGGGTGTATTTGATGGCGTTGTCGAGCAAATTGAGCACAGCTTCTTCAACCTGTTCAGCATCGACTCGGACAAGAGGCAGAGAGGGGGGAATTTTTGCTTTCTAATGCAACTCCAGCCTTTTGTGCGTACGGTTTCATTCTTTCTGCGGCTCGGCTCAGGTATGGGGCCAAGTCAACGAGCGTTGGTGTTTCCACGGGCGTATTCTTTTCAAGAAGAGACATATCGAGCAGCGTGTTCGCCAGCCTCGTCAAGCGATTCGCCTCGGCTTCAATTTCCGCCAGATAGCGTCGGGACACTTCGGGCTGCTCATCGCCCAATTGAGCGGATGGCTTCAATCCGTAGTTTGATATTGGTGAGCAGCGTGCGTAGTTCATGGCTGGCATTGGCAATGAACGCGCGTTGTTTTTCCAACACTGCGCGTAATGCTGTAATCATAAAGTTGAACGTGTTTGCCAGCCTCCCCAGTTCATCATTAGTATCAATCTGGATAGTTTATCTAAGAAACTATCAAGGTAGCAGGGTAGTGACTATCCACCAGAGGATGCCCTTTTTCGTCTAGAATCGTCACGCGCGCCTCAAGATCGCTGGCGTATTTCGTCGCCAGACGATGGAGACGCGGCAGATCGATGTTCGATGGTGATGAAAACGCAAGGGATGGAGACGGCGCAACGGCTATTGTTGCATCCGCTTGAATAGAAGAAGGATTTTAGTCTTTTTCAGACTCTTCATTTTCGTCCTCGTCCTCATGCTCGTTCTTATCTTCTTCCTCCGGCGTTGCATCTCCGCCAGTTGTTGTTGGTATATTTGCTGGCGCTCTGTGTAGGCTTCATCGAGTTGAGCAAACTGCGCTCGATATTCCGCTTCGCGTTCGGCAAAAGCGGCTTCGAGTGCGCGGCTCTCCGACATAGGTTCCTGCGCAAGCCCGCGCATTGGAATTGCAAGATTGAATGTCAACCCTAAGCCGAATGCCATGAGAAAGAGTGTGGAGCTCCATAATCTCTTGCGCATATTCCCTCCAAAGTTCTCTGATTTTTCCCGGCGTTTGTGAACTACCCATTCCTATAGGCGTTGTTGGCCGCATCCCACCCATCAAATGGGTCGCAATTGGACTACGCCTTTGCAGCTTAATCAAACACCTGCAGAGGCAGGTGATAGAGGGGTGATAGCAATGTTAAGACTCGGTTAAGCCAATGAAATGAGGAGAAGATGAAATGAGGAGAAGAGAAACAAGGGAGCGCCAGAGTATGGTTGATCGACAAAATGTTTTTGCACGCCGATCGAGCCTGTCCGGCGCCGGGCGTTCAATGCGATGCGCCAGTTTGGACAACCGACCGGTTCTGGGCGCAGATCGAAACCGGCGCAAAGGTGCGATTGGTGCGGGAGTGAGTCTTACGCGTTTGAAGAGTGCGCTACGTTCGGTAATCGCCGTTGATGCGCACGTAGTCGTAGCTCAGGTCGGAAGTCCACACCGTCGCGGCCCCCTGGCCAAGGCCTAGCTCCACGCGCACATCGATCTCTGGCTGGGCGAAAATGGCGCCGGCTTCCTCCTCGCGATAGTCAAGAGGCACGCCGCCCGCCACCAGCTGCAGCTCGCCTTTCCGCGTGGCTGCGTTTGGCCCTCCGTTGATGAATAGATTGCACCGCTCGGGAACCACCTGCACGCCGGCGCGACCGACCGCCGCCAGGATGCGCCCCCAGTTGGCGTCGCCGCCGAAGAAGGCCGTCTTGACCAGCGGGCTGGTGGCGATGGCGTTGGCCGCCTGATGCGCCTCTGCGTCGCTGGCGGCCCCCTGCACGCGTACAGTGACGAAGCGCGTGGCACCCTCGCCGTCGCGCACGATCGCCTGTGCCAGCTCCGTGCACAGATCGGTCAGCGCCGCCGTAAATGCAGCGTAGTTTGCGCCGGTGGAGCTGATGATCTCCTCGTTGTCGGCCAGACCGTTGGCAAGCAGGAGGACGGTGTCGTTGGTGCTGGTGTCGCCGTCGATCGAGATGCGATTGAAGCTGACGTCCACCGCCTCTCTCAACGCCTGTTGCAGCAGGGGCTGCGCAATGAAGGCGTCGGTGGCAATAACGGAAAGCATGGTTGCCATGTTAGGGTGGATCATGCCGGCGCCTTTGGCGATGCCAACGATGGTGGCCGTGACATCGTCCAACGGGACCTGCCGCATCGTCAGTTTGGGTCGCGTATCCGTGGTCATGATTGCCTCGGCGGCGAGAGGCCAGCCGTCTGGACGCAGCGCCTCAACGACTTTAGGGATGCCGGCAAGCATTTTGTCCATGGGCAACTGCACGCCGATCACGCCTGTGCTCATGACGAAAACCGAATGCTCGTGCGCGCCGAGGCGCAGTGCGGTCTGTTCGGCGCAGATGCGCGCATTGGCGACGCCTTGCGGTCCGGTGCACGCATTGGCGCACCCTGCGTTGATCAGCACGGCGTGAATTGCATCCGGATTGAAGGCCAGAAGCTGGCGGTCATAAATGACGGGTGCAGCCGGAAAGCGGTTCTGCGTAAAAACGGCTGCAGCTCTGCAGAGAACACGGCTCGCCACCAGCGCCAGATCGAGCGCGCCGGACTTTTTGATGCCGGCGGCGATGGCGCCTGCATCGAAGCCCTTGACGATGTAGGTCATGGCCTGCTCCTTGTGAGAGTGAAGAGAGGAAAAGTTTAGAACGAGAGTTGTCGCCATCTTCCAGGAAGCTCCAAAGCTCCCTGGAAGATACCCGTCGAGGACGACAAACCCTAATCCCGTTTGAAATCCTCGTAGTCGATTTCCTCAAACTCCGACATCCCCGGACCTTGCACGCGCAACATGGCGGCCACCTTGAGCGGCAGACCGAAGAGCTTGATAAAGCCTTCGGCGTCGGCCTGGTTGTAGACGTCGTCCTGATCGAAAGTGACATAATCCTCGCGATAGAGGCTGTACGGGCTTTTGCGCCCGGCGAGGATGACGTTGCCCTTGTAGAGCTTGAGCCGCACCGTGCCTGTGATGTTTTGTTCGGTGTAGTTGACGAACTGCGTCAACGCCTCGCGCAGCGGCGTGAACCACTGGCCGTTGTAAACCAGCTCGGCGAATTTGAGACCGACGATTTGCTTGAAGTGGAGAGTCTCTTTATCCAGACAGAGCTGCTCCAGTGCGGCGTGTGCTTTGTAGAGCAGCGTGCCGCCTGGCGTTTCGTAGACGCCGCGGCTTTTCATGCCGACGAGCCGATTCTCGACGAGATCGACGCGACCGACGCCATGGCGCGCGCCGATTTCGTTCAATTTTTGCACAAGCCCCACCGGTCCATACGCCACGCCGTTGACCCGCTCCGGGATGCCTCGTCGGAAATAAATCTCCACATACTCCGGCTCGTCCGGCGCGTCGGTGGGATCGACCGTCCACTCGAACATGTCCTTGGGAGGCTCGTTCCATGGGTCCTCCAGCGGGCCGCCTTCGTTGCTTAGATGCCAGAGATTTTTATCCTGGCTGTAGATGCGCTCCATCGTCGCCTTGACCGGCACGTTGTGTTCGGCGGCGTAGTCGAGCGCATCGCGGCGGCCGCGGATTGTCCACTCGCGCCAGGGCGCAATGATGCGCAGCTTCGGGTTGAGCGCCATCACCGTCAGCTCAAAGCGCACCTGATCGTTGCCCTTGCCGGTGGCGCCGTGGGCGACGGCGTCGGCGCCTTCCAGCTCGGCAATTTCAACCAGTTTTTTGGCGATCAAGGGGCGCGCCATGGAGGTGCCGAGCAGATAGTCGCGTTCGTAGATGGCGCCCGCCTGCATCGTAGGAAACACATAGTCGGTGAGAAACTCTAGCCGCAGGTCTTCAATATAGACCTTGCTTGCGCCAGAGGCCAGCGCCTTTTCCTCCAACCCCTCCAGCTCTTCGGCCTGGCCCAGGTTGGCGCAGAAGGCAATGACTTCGCAGTGGTAGTTGTTGCGCAGCCAGGGAACGATGATGCTCGTGTCCAGCCCGCCAGAATAGGCGAGCACGCATTTTTTGACAGGCGGTTTCGCAGTTTTCGCAGACATTTAGGCGACCCTTTCTAGTGATGGACAAAACGATGCCAAAACAATGCTCAAACAAAGCCAAACAAAAAACGCCACCCGGTCTTCCGGCGTGGCGTGGGATGCGGCGACGTCCTCTGCGCTCAGGCTGCGTTGCCAGCGCTGTCGAACGACAGCGCTTCAGCTTGCAGATGTGCGTCCGCATCCGGCGGACTTCCTCCTCAAACGCAGCAGAACCAACATGCGCATAGTATAACGGATAGGGATTGGAGAGAGAAAATTGGAAATGGACTGAATTGTCTTATAGATTCATGTGACGCAGTTCGATGACGCCTTCGCGTAGAATGTAACCTTGCAGGGAGCTGGATGGAATTTCCCAAAGACTTCTGCAACCGGTAGGCGCTGCTCGCAGCTGCGCTTCTTCGGATTTCCCAAGACGTTGCGGGCCGTCCGAGGGCGTGCGGCTGGGAGCCGCACCTGCGGCGTTTCCTTTTCCCCGCTCCCGGCATTGGGAGAGGGGGGTGAGGGCCTGGGAGCTGCAGAGAAGAAAAATCACCTGCACAACGTCTATTTGTCACTCTGCCAGCGTCACGGCAAAATATAACTTGGTCGCAATGCAAAGCGAGCAATTGCGTAGCGTACAGATAGAAGACGTACGGGGGCGTTCCGATGCCGATCTATGAGTACATCTGCGCCGATTGCGGTTTGACCTTCGACCACTTCTGGCCTTCGATTCAGGCGGCGGAGGGTGCAGCGCCGCCTCCCTGCCCGGCGTGCGGCGGCAATCAGACGCAGCGCATCATTTCTCAGGTGACCGTGTTGGGCAGTCTGGGCGGGCTGACGCCTTCCGAGCAGGCCGCCGCCGACGCCCAGGCGGAGCGCCTGGCGAAGATCACGCCGAAGGAGCAGATCGAGAAGCTACGGGCGGGAAGGAAAAACCCGCCCGCCCAGGGGTGAGGCGCTGCGGCTTGCCGTCAGAATCGCGCTCTGAATTCCTTCTTCCCAACGGTAAAAGGCGGAATAGACGCCCGGATGCATCTTCGGCTCACAGCCGACGCCGCCGATGATATACACAAACCCGAAGTCCTGTTCTGGATCGAAGAACAACGCGCTCAGAAGTCCATACGCATCGCCTGTGTGCCCCCACAGGCGTGGACTCTCTGCAGTGAGGAGACGGTCAGACGCTCCGTAGGCGTCGGCGGGGGCGTTGGTCAGATAGTGCAGCCCCAGTCCCCAGGCGCGCATCAGCCCGCCGTAAGGGTCGCCGTTGCAGGCGATCGGGTCGAAACGCCACTGCACGGTCAACATCTGGCGCACGGTCTCCGGCCGTAGAAGTCGCACCGGCGCGCCGCTGCGATTACGCCCCTGGCCTTCATGCAAAAAGACCTTCATGAGCTCGATCAGGTCTCGGGCCGAGATGCGCAAGCCCCCCTGCGGCGAAAAAATGGTTCCGTTGTCGCCAAGACGATAGTGACGCAACGCCTCCGCTTCAGCCGGACGCACGCCGCGCAGGTCATCCATCTGCGCAACCCACGGCGCCGATGTGTCCCAGACGCCGTTGCGTTGCCGACGATAGAGCGTCGCCAGGTTGCGGATGCCTTCGTCTGAAAGGTTGCAGACGTTAAAAGACGCATCGAGGCCGAGCGGCTGTAGAATATGGCGATCTACGTAATGGTCAAACCGCTCCCCGCTGACGCGCTCAATCAGTGCGCCCAAGACCCCGAACCCCAGATTGCAATACGAAAAGTAACATCCTGGCGCATGGTCGACGTGAGGAAGGCGGCTGGCGAAATGGGCGCCATTTTCATAGTAGGGGCCGCCGGGCGTCAAGACCTCGCGGAGCATCACCTGGGGAGGGAAGGTGTACGCCTCTCCATCGCGCAAGGAAGAGGTGTGGGTGAGCAACATCCTCGGCGTGATTGGAATGTCCGGCCAGTGCGGATTGCGCAATGTCCAACCGAGCGCATCGCTGACGTCGGCATCCAGATCGAGGAGGCTGCGCTCGACCAGTTGCATCGTTGCCAGCGCCGTCACAAGTTTGGAGATGGAGGCGACGCGAAACTTGGTCTGAGCGGTCACCGGCAGCGAGCGTTCAGGGTGTTGCGGATCGATCCAGCGATGGCCAAAGTATCCTTCATAGAGGATGCAACCTTGCGCATAGATCGCCACGGCCAGACCGGAGAGATCGGCTCCTGGCGTGCGCACGATCGCCTCTAATTTTTGATTCAAGGCCGCCCTGTCAGGGATGGTGTAGTTGGACATCAATTTTCACCACCAAGTCACGAAGGCGCAAAGTTTAATATTTTGAGAATTTGCGTCTTGCAGTTCGAGATTCTCCGGAAGAGTATTCCCAAAAGCCGCAATGATTCAAACAAACGCCTTCCCAGCAGTTCGAGTGCTGGGAAGGCTTATGGAAGAAATTGGCTTCTCAACTCAAGGATCGTTGAGACGGCGTTTGCCTTCAAGATTGAGATGGAGGGGGCAGGCAGAGCAATCGAAGCCCAGGCCGTATGGAGTCCAGTTGTGCGTGCTGAAGCCTCGTGCACCTCCTGAAATTAATCCACGAGCTCGTATGTGATCTGAAGCTGCATGGTGATCCGCAACTGGCCGGGCTGCACCGGCGGCGCGCCGCCGCCACCCAGTCCTAATTGAAATGCGCTGATCGAATTGCCGTAAAAGCCGCCGCCGCTGCCGATGACCTCACTGATGCTCAGAATTCTGCCCACCTTGACGCCGGTGAGCGCAGCTAATTCTTCAGCATTGGCCTTCGCACTTTCTACAGCCAGTTTGCGCGCTTCCGAGCGTGCAGCCGTAGCATCCTCAAGGAGAAATTCCACCCCATAGATATTGTTGGCGCCCGCCTTGATCGAAGCGTCGAGCACTTCGCCGACTTTGTCGAGGTCTCGAATGATCACGGTCACGGAGTTGCTGACGCGATACTGCACTTCTTCCTCGTTCTGCGGACCGCCAAAGTAGCGTTCGGCGAAGACATTGAAGCTGCCCGTCTGGATGTCCTTCTCGTCGATGCCCAGCTCCTTCAACGTCGTCAACAGGGCGTCGACGATACGGCTATTTTCACCGGCAGCCTCCTCGACGGAAGGGCGCACCACTTCAACGCCGATATTGGTGCGCGCCACGTTCGGCTCGACGCTGACAACGCCTTCGCCGACGACGGTGATAGTGCGCACGGCGCCGGCCTCCTGAGCGCTCACCGCCGGCGTCTGCAACTGACTGGCGCCCAACCACGCGCCTCCCAGGATCAACGCCGCCGCCAGCGTCGCTGCCAACATTCGATGGATCACCTTTCCATGCATAGGCTCTCTCATACTCACTGTCCTTTCCCTTTGAATTTGTTAGCGCACAGCATCAAATCGCCGTCACCCAAGAGGACGAGAAAGCCTCGGAAAAAGTTCCGTCCTAACTGTAAAGCATCTGTCTGTCGCCCAGAGCGATTCATCGGTTCTGTTGATTTGCGCCCCCCTCTATGGACGCTTCTGTCCTTTCATCTCGGCGTAACGGCCGCATATTCCGGCCAGGCCAAAACAAACCCCAACTTTTCTTGGAGGAGACGCTGAAAATCTTGCAGATGGTTCGATGCGTTGCGCACCTGTCGGGGAGTCAATCCGCAGTTGAGCGCGTACGCAGCCACTGCGCCCGCCGCCTCGCCGATGTTCCATTCCACCGGATGCAGACGATAACAGCCGTTGGTGATGTGCGTGACGCCGAGATTTTTGCACGCCGGCAGCAAGTTCTCCACGCGAACAGGCAACAGCGCGCCGAGCGGAATCTGGAACGGATAGCTGCTGATGTCCATGTAGGTGCGTAGGCCGGTGCTTGGATGCAGGTCGATGCGATAGCTGCCGACGCCCACGCTGTCGAAGAAGCATTCGGCGCGATCCAGACCAGCGGCTCTCCGCTGTTCGACGCCAACATGCTCTTCGAGCACGGTAAATTCAGCTCGAATGCGCCGCGCCTCGCGCACGTAGACATGTTTGGCGAGGCCGTCGCCGGTGCCGACGATGTCGTGACGCAGGCGCAGCCCCGGATAGCCGTAGCCGCCGTCGTGGCGAGGCGCCTCCGTCTGCATCCAGTAGAGAAAGGAAAGGCTCAGCTGGCGGCATTCTGCCAAGTGTTTTGCTTTTTCTTCTGGGCTGACGCCAACCAGCGGTCCGAGCCAGTAGTCGATCTGCGGCCAGTTGACCAAAGTGATGTCACTCGGGTAAACGCCTTCCAGGAAATGTTTGCGATAGAGGATGCGGCGATAGTGCCAGAAGTCGTCGCCGTCAAGACGGTCGGTGGGGCCGTCGAAGATGGCGCGATGGCGCGTTTGCAGCGTGATGGGGTGCACGTCAA
>CALFWA010000086.1 GCA_937928035.1 uncultured Caldilinea sp.
GGCGTTGCGCTCCCAGGAAAAGGTCGCTGCACGGCGCAGGCCGAGCTCGCCCAGCGCCTGACGCAGCGCCCTATCCTCGATCAGGCGCTGCATCGCCTCCGTCAACGCCCCGAGATCGGTTGGATCGAACAGCAGCGCAGCCTCGCCGACCACCTCCGGCAAGCTGGAAACGTTGCTGCACGCCACCGGCGTTCCACAGGCCATCGCCTCCAGCGTCGGCAGGCCGAACCCTTCATAGCGACTCGGGAAAATAAACGCCAGCGCCGCGCTGTACAGGGCGGGCAGATCAACGTCATCGACGAGGCCCAGGAAGCGGATGCGTTCTCCCAACCCCAGCGCCTGCGCCTTTTGCATGGCCTCCGGATAGCGAGCGTCCCACGGGCCGGCCACGAGCAAAGGCGGCGCCGAAGCCTTCAACGCCGCATAGGCGCTCACCAGGGCGACGAGGTTCTTATGCGGTTTGTTGCTGCCCACATAGAGCAGGAACTCCTGCGGCAACGCGTAGCGAGCACACACGCGTTCGATAACTTGCCCGGGTTGAGGGCGGAAACGGGCGTCCGCCGCCAACGGCACAGCGGTGACGCGCTCCGCCGGCGCGGCGAAGGTCGCCAGCAGATCGCGCCGCGAAGCCTCTGAGATGGCGATCACGTGGCGCGCCGCGCGCAGCGCCATTTGCATGGCGAAACGAAACAACAGCCGGGCGCGGCGCGAAACGTAGGAGGGGAAACGCAGCGGGATCAGATCGTAGAAGGTCAACACAGTCGGAAGTCCCGGACGATAGGGCATCAGATAATAGGGACTGTGATAGAGCGAGGCGCTTTCGGTTTTTCTTTGCTTGTGCAGCAGCGGAGGAACTTTCCACTGCTGTTGCAGCGCGAACGGAGAGACATCGCACGTCAGCATCTCGACGCCAGCGCGCAAGCAAGCCGCAAATTGCTCTCCTTGCGCAGGATAGCCCAACAACACGAGCCGCTCATCCGAGCGCAGATGCTCCACGAGCGCCGAGACGAGGTTGGCGACGTAGCGCCCAATGCCGGGGAAATGGGGAGCGGCGGTGCGCACGTCAAGAAGATACTTCATCGCTTCAGCGCCTCTTCATAGAACGCAAGCGTCCGGCGCAGCATCTCCTCGCGCGTGAACGCCTGCTCCACCCGGCGTCGACCTGCTGCGCCGAAAGCCCGGCGCTGCTCGGGATGTTCGAGCAACTGCCGAAGCGCTGCAGCCAGCGCTTCGGGATTCTGAGGCGGAACGACCAGGCCGGTCACGCCGTGCTGGTTGACATAGGAGGTGCCGGTGCCCAGCTCCGTGCAGATGACGGGCAACCCGCACGCCATGGCCTCGAGTTGGACGATGCCGAAGGTTTCGGCGCGGTTGGTGGAGGGCAGCACGAAGACGTCGACGGCGTGATAGAGCGCCGTTACCGCTTCATCGCTCAGCTCGCCGAGAAAATGCACGCGCTCGGCGACGCCATTGCGCTGCGCCTGGCGCTGCAACGCGACGGCGAGAGGGCCGACGCCGACGATCAGGAAATGGGCAGAAGCAGGCAGCCGAGCTGCGGCGTCGATCAACACGTCGACGCCCTTGTAGTGGCGCAGTCGCCCTACGAAGAGCACAAGCAGGCGATCCGGCCAGCGTGCGCGCCAGCGTGCCGCCTCCGCCTCGACCGCTGGCGTCCGTTCAAAGCGCGCCAGGTCGACGCCAAAATGAATGACCCGGCACTTTTCGGCGTGCACGCGCAGAAACGGCGAGCCCTGAATGTAAACGGGATTGGAAACGGCGATCAGATCGGCGCGACGCAGCGTCTCCCACAGAAAGGGTCGATAGAGCCTTCCCAACACGCGCTGACGCACGATGTCGCTGTGATAGGTCGCCACGAAACGGCGGCTGCGCCCACACAAAAGCTGCCCAAGCTCCCCGGGCGGATAGGGCATGTGCGCATGGGCGATGTCGATGTCCCTTTCCAGCCGGCGCAGCCACGCATAGAAGCTCAGGCTGACGGGCGCGGAGGAGACGTTGATCCATCGCGCCGTCTTGACGACCGGCACGCCGTCGATTTCCTGTTGAAGGGTGCGCCGCGTCGTATTGGTGACCAGCACATGCGTCTCCACCCCCATGCTGCGCAGCCCGATGGCAAGCTGACGGATGTGATTCTCAATGCCGCCGAAGACAGGGTGATAGTCTTTGTAGAGGTAGAGGACTCGCATACGCTCGAATAGATGAATCCGTTCAAGGGTTTATCTGTAGTCTACCATGAACATCGAAGTTGCGCAGCCATTCTATGTTTCAGGAAGCGCCGAGCTTCTCAGAAGAGGATTGTGCATTTCAGGAGTCGATAAATCCGAGTGCGCAAAAGCCCTCCTCCAATCCTGGTCAACTGACCAGGAGAACAACTAAACCTCAGACAAAGCGGATTCTCTCCGGATGCCTAGCCCTTTCGATTGGAAAAGGGGATACACTTGGGTGGTCGGGCGCTGAACTGTCCGAACGTCCATGTACAAGCTCACGTATTCACGACCGGCCCAGGGCTTTGCAACCGTTTTGCAACTATCCGTTGCTTTGAGTAAGGGTGCGTCGATTCCGACGTCCGGCCCCACCGCCTTTGGCGGGCTTCTCAGCGCGTTGTTCTCAGGCTGTCATTCTCTGGTGAAGGAGTGAGCAATTATGTCATCCATGCGGCCTCACAGTCCCTATGGACTCGAACATCATGGCATCTACAACCCGAACAATGTCTTTTGGACGCTTAACACGCCGTTGCTCTATGAACAGGCCATTCGACGTTTCGAGGGCCATCTCGCCCACTTGGGTCCGTTGGTCGTGCGCACCGGACAATACACAGGCCGTTCCCCGCGCGACAAATTCATCGTCGAGGAGGAGGAGACGCGCGAGGATATCGCATGGGGCAGCGTCAACCAACCTATTTCGGAAGAGCGTTTTCGCGTCGTGCACGCCCGTCTGATGGCCTATTTACAAGGCAGGGATCTCTTCGTGCAGGATTGCTTCGTCGGCGCCGACCCGACCTATCGCATGCCGATTCGCGTCATCACCGAGACGGCGTGGGCGAGCCTGTTTGCCCGCAATCTTTTTATCCAGGCGAACGACGAAGAGTTGACGGTGCACAAGCCTGAATTCACCTTGATTCAGGCGCCGGGCTTTCACGCCATTCCGGACGTCGACGGCACGCGCACTGAAGTCTTCATCATGATTAATTTCAAGCAGAGGATGGTGTTGATCGGCGGCACGCAATACGCCGGAGAGATCAAGAAGGCCATCTTCACCGTGATGAACTATCTGTTGCCCAAGCGAGGCGTTTTACCCATGCACTGCTCCGCCAATGTCGGTCGCGGCGGCGACGTCGCCATCTTCTTTGGGCTTTCGGGCACCGGCAAGACGACGCTGTCGACCGATCCCAAACGCACGCTGATCGGCGACGACGAACACGCCTGGAGCGACGACGGCGTCTTCAACCTGGAGGGCGGCTGCTACGCCAAGACGATTCGATTGTCTCGAACCAGTGAGCCGGAAATTTACGAAGCCTGCCGTCGCTTCGGCACCATCCTCGAAAACGTCGGCTACAACACCGCCACCGGGCGGATCGATCTCGACGATGACTCGTTGACCGAAAACACGCGCGCCGCCTATCCGATCAGCCACATCCCCAGCGCCATGCGCAAAGGAGTTGGCGGCCATCCCAACCATATCGTAATGCTGACGGCGGATGCCTTCGGTGTGCTGCCGCCTATCGCCCGGTTGACGCCGGCGCAGGCGATGTACCACTTCCTCTCCGGATACACCGCCAAGGTCGCCGGCACGGAACGGGGCCTGACCGAACCGCAGGCCACCTTCAGCGCCTGCTTCGGCGAGCCGTTTATGGTCTGGCATCCAAGCGTATATGCGCATATGTTGGCGGAGCGCATTCAACGGCACAAGGTGGATGTCTGGCTGGTCAACACCGGCTGGAGCGGCGGCCCCTACGGCGTCGGCAGCCGCATCAAGATCGCCTACACGCGCGCCATGATCAATGCTGCACTGAACGGTGACCTGGATAACGTGGACTATCGCATCGATCCGCTCTTCAACCTGCGCGTCCCGCTTGCTTGCCCGGACGTCCCCGCCGAGGTGCTCGACCCACGCTCCACCTGGGCCGATCCGTGCGCCTACGATGTGCAGGCGCGCAGGCTCGCCGAGATGTTTGCGAAGAATTTCGAGAAATATGTCAATTTCGTGGATGGGGAGGTGGTGGCGGCGGGACCATGTCTGACCGCAACTTGATAGGACAATGTCTACAATGGTTTGAAGGAAAGCGCGTGCGCATCTTGCTGGCCGATGACCAACCTGCACTGCGCTCTGCAGTGCGCTTCTTGCTCGAACAAGAACCGGATCTGTTGATCGTAGGGGAGGTCGTCGACGTCGGCGGACTGATGGAGCGCGTTTCAGCGCTGCAACCCGACCTGTTATTGCTGGATTGGGAGCTTCCCGGTCTGAATACTGTGCGCAGGGCGCGGCATGTGATAAACTCCTTGTACGCCGAATGTCCTGGCCTCCAGATTGTCGTGTTGAGCGGACGACCGGAAGCTGGTTTGCATGCATTGGCTTCCGGCGCCGACGCCTTTGTTAGCAAAGCCGACCCGCCGGAGCGGCTGTTAGCCACCTTGCGACGGGTCAAATTGAAGAGCAGGTGACACCCATGACAGAACGATTCGACGCCGTCGTGCTCGGCGGCGGTCCGGCCGGACTGGCGGCCGCCGCCTATTTGCTTTACGCCCGCCTGAACGTCGCCCTGATCAGCCCTGATTTTGGCGGGAAGGTCTTCTATCCGTTTGCGCTGCGCGACGTTCCTCATCAGGATACGGTCTGGGGCGCCAGCCTTGTCCATGAGCTGGCGCAGCGCGTTTCGGCGGCGCTGCAACACCACATTCTCGACACGGCCGACGCAGTGAAGAGACTCGACGACGGCGCGTTCATGCTGAAGCTCAGTCAGGGGGGTGAAATCGAAAGCCGCAGCGTCGTCGTATGCACTGGGGTGCGCGCCCAACGCCTTTTCGTCGAGGGCGAGATGGACTACTGGGGCAAAGGTCTCAGCTACTCTGCCATTTCGCATGCGCCGTTCTTCAACGGACGCAAAGTCGCCGTCATTGGCGGCGGCGAACGCGCCATCGCAGCGCTGCAGATTCTGATCCCGCTGGCGGCTCACATTGACTACATCGAGGCGCGACCTCAACCCGTCGCCGATCGCGAGAAGGCCGAAGCAATCCTGGGACATCCGCGCGTTGATGTCTTTCGCGGCTGGGAAGTGCAGCAGATCGTCGGCGACGATTACGTCACAGGCATCGACATCGTAGGCGTCAACGGCGAGGTGCGCCGCCTACCCGTGGAGGGCGTCTTCGTGCAGTTCGGGTTGCTGCCCAACAATAGTGCCGTGCGCGACCTGGTGACGCTGGACGCGTTCGGCCACATCGTCGTCGATGAGAATTGCGCCACCAGCATGCCGGGCATCTTCGCCGCCGGCGACGTCACCAACATCTGCGCCGAACAGGTGCCGGTCTCCATCGGCGAGGGCGCTAAGGCAGGGTTGTCCGCCTGGCGCTATGTGGCGGCCAACAAACTTTGAGCCAAACGCGCCCTTTCCTGTCCTTAGCCATTCTGGACGGAGCGCAGCCCCTCAAAGGCTTGCCCGGCGTCCTCAGAATGGACGTAAACATCCTGGCGTGGGTAGGGAATCGTGATTCCATGCAAGCGGAAGGCGTCGCGCACCATTTGATAGAGCTCGCTGCGCACGCGGAAGGAGTTGCTAAAATCGGCCACATGACCAAAGGCGAGAAAACGGATGCTGTACGGCTCCATCGATGTCGTCAAGACGCCAGGCGCCGGCTCGGAAAGGATCAAAGGATGGCGCTGGATCGTCTCCAGTAAAACGCGCTCGGCCAACGCCAGGTCGGCCTCGTAGTCGACGTCGACGGTGAGCGCCACGCGCGCCATCCTGTCGGAATAGGTGAGAGCGATCACCGGTTTGGTCATTAACTCTTTGTTGGGCACAAAGATCTCGGAGTTGTCCGCCGTGCGCAGCACGGTGGCGCGCATCGACACCCTGGTCACAGACCCGCGCAATCCTTGCACATCGATCACATCACCCGGACGCACGATGCGCTCGAAAACGAGCACGATGCCGCTGACGAAGTTTCCGAAGAGCTCCTGCAGGCCAAAGCCGAGCCCCACCGAAAGGCCGCCGCCAATCCAGGCCAACGCACTCAAATCCACGCCCAACCGGCCCAGGCCGATCAACCCACCCAGGCTGATGACGGCGTAGCGCACGGCGTTGCTGACCGTGTTGGCGACGTCGGGCTCGGCCTCGCTGCGCACCATCAGATTGTAAAGCACCTTGCGGACGGCCCCGGCAAGCAGAATCGCCAGCAACAAGGCGATCAAGCCGTCGATCAGGTCGCCCAAGTTGATGGTCCAGTCCGCAAAGCGCAGCAGCGAAATATCGCTCAGCCCCAGCGTGGAAAAGAGCACGTTGCGCACGATCACCAGCACCAGAATCCAGATAATGGGCCGCAACACCTCTGCAGAGAAGCGCTCGGACTGCTTTTCGGGCAGCATCGCCAGGATGAAGCCGGCGACCACCCGATACCCCAGCACAACCCAGACAAAGGGCGTCACGGCTTCGATGAGGCCAGCCGGCCAACTGTTCTCTCTGAAGTGCAGAACCGTCTGTTGCGCCAGCAGCAAAAAGAGCGCCGGAAAGAAAATCAAATCGATTGCGCGCAGCCAGCGAATGACGCGATTGCGCAAGGATTCGGGTTGCGTCGGGGGTTTCGACTCATCCGGCTGCAGCCGGTCGGCATCCGCGTCGCCTTGCTCTTCCGTCTCGCTTGCGGGTGGCTCGGACAGACGTTTGAGCGCCGCATCGAGCAGCTTCGGCGCCAGCCAGGAGGCCACCAAAATGAGGAGGATGGCGAAAATCTGGCGCCGGACAGCCTCTCGTTCAAGCATGATCTGAAGAAGAACGATCTGCTCTTCGAGGCGGTCAAACAGCACAGAAAAATCGACAATCATGGAGCAACTCCTTCCTCAACTTGTGCTTCCGAGGGCGTCATCGGCTCTTCTGTAGCGGGAAGGGAAGGCGTGATCGCGGGCGTAAGCGTTGGCTCCGGCGTCGGAACGACGACGCCGGAGCGATCGGCGTCCGCCTCCAGGGCGGCGTACATCTGGGCGACCGCCTCTTCGGGGGAAACGCCGTCGACGAGGACGCTGCGGTAGGCTGCATCGCCCAGCGTAAACACCCATTCAAGCCAGGGATGGCTCTGCATCAACGTCGTCGATTGCAGCTGCTCCGCCATGCGCGCAACGTTCGGGCGGCGATCCAGCGAGACGGCGCCGTTGGCCGGCAGAAAACGATGCCCTGCCAGGAGCGCGCTCTGCCCTTGCACGCTGGCGGCGTAGTCCAGAAAGCGCTCGATCAGCGTCCTCTGTTGCGCGCTGCGATGGGCGAGCATCGCCAGTCCGCCGACGCTCGCCAGCGGCCGTCCAGGGCCGGCCGGCCCTTCTGGGAAAAGCGTCACGCCGACTTCAGCGCTGCCGAGGCGGGCCAAAAGATCGTTGAAACGCGTCGAGGAGGCGATAAGATAGGCGCTGCGACGGCTCAGAAAGGCGTTCAGCGCCTCTTCATGTTGCACGGCTATATTGACGCCATACAAGCGCTGTGAGTCCTGCAGCCAGGTTAGCCACTGCGCCAAGGGCGTCGGCGACAGGCCAAATCCGCCGTCGGCTGTGAAAAGCTGCCCGCCAAAAGCACCGACCCCCCATATTCCATACTCGAACCCGCCGTCAAGTACAATCGGCGCACCGCCCTGCGCCTGGGAGCGTAAGTCGGCCAGCGTGCCTGCAGGATCGGGAGCCAGGGAAGGATTATAGTACAGCGTTTGCACGTCGATGAGGAGAGGCGCAGCGAACACCCGTCCGCCGATTTGCATGGCGGAGGCGGCGAGAGGACGCATCTGCTGCAGCAAAGTGACGTCCAACAACTCATCGACCGGCGCCAACGCGCGCGCTTCCACCAGCGCAGGCAGGTCGCGATGCGATAAAAACAGCAAGTCGGCGCCGGCGGTCATGAGCGCTGCGAGAGAGGGTGCTTGCATCCCTTCCGTGGCGAAACTCTGCACGGTCACTCGAATGTTGGGACATACGTCTGTGAAGCCATCCACCAGCGTGCGCAGCAGAGCCAGCGAGCCGTCGACGTCGGGCGCCAACAGAAGCAGCGCTCCGCTCTCGATGCAGACGGAGGCGGACGCTTCGGTGGATGGGAAGCCGAACTCGGTGATCAGGGCGGTTTGGGCGGTGATCGCCGATTCGGTGGCGCTTGCACTCCCGATCATGGTGCGGTTGTAGGCGGTGGCCAGCGCTGCATAGGCGTCCTGGATGTGGGCGTCGTTGAAATAGGGAATGGCGGCACGCGCCTGGGCGGTGATGGTGGCGATCTGGGGATAAAGCCCCTCAGAGATGCGCGTGCGCATATTGGCCGGAACGACGTTGGCCTCGCGCATCAGCGCCGCCTGTTGGTCGCTGCTGGTGAGAAAACGGGCCAGATCGAGGGCTCGTTCGACCTGTCGAGGAGACGACATTGCATTGAACATCAACGCCGTCGTCGTAAGAAAGGGACCTGCGCTTCCACCAGGTCCAGATGGCAACGGCGCCACGCCCAGGTCGGCGCCCAAAGTCTCTTCAAGCAAATTCAGCTCATTGGCATAGCCGATATAGTACGGAATATCGCCGCGCAAAAAGCGCTCGCGCAACGCCGGCACGTTATCATCGATGATAAACGCAGGCGTGTCGCGCACCTGCTCCATCCAGGTTAGCCAGTTGGCGATACCGCCGATTGCCTCCTGAGGCCTTCCCGTTTCATCGAAGAGGTTGACGCCAAACGCCCGAGCGCTCCAAATCGCATCTATAAACTGGCTGTTCATCAGGATGCGACGGCCGCTATTGGCCTCCTGCATCAGTTGATCGACGGTGGCCGCCGGTTGCTCGATCAGCTGGCGGTTGAAGTAAAGAACCTGGGTGTCGAGGGCCATCGGCAGCCCATACAATCGCTCGTTGTAGCGAAGCGTGCGCAACGCCACGCTCAGGAAACGTTCGAGCAAATCGTCTGGCGCCAACTCATCGATGGCAAGCAGGGCGCCTGCGTCGGCCAGGGCTCGCACGTAGGCGCTCCCGGAGATCAATAAGTCGGGGCCCAGGCCCGAATAGATCGCGCGAATGTAGCGCTCCTCCAGATCGGCTTCCTGGAATTGAACGAGCATATCGACGCCTGGGTTTGCACGGCGATAGCGGTCAAACACAGCGTCAAGGGCGGCGGCCTCCGGCGCAGGCAGGCTGTGCCAGACCAGAATTGCGTCACGGTGAAGAAAACTGCCTGTGCTGCGCAACGGTGATGCACAGCCGCTCAGTAGCAGGACGGTCAATAACAGACTTAGAGGCACGGCAAGATGTACGCTGACGGGCAGATGTTTACCCACAGTTTTCAAATGTTGGAAAAGCATAACGATAAGATTATAGCACATTCCGATCGCAGGTAATTACTTAATAACTTATTTCAAAATTCGGTCAATGATTGCATCCACTCCAGTTTGCCTCGGCGTGCGGTTAGCTCAAGATGGTGCGCCCGATTCGTTCCCGGAGTCCCATCTTGCGCTCCCTCCTTCAAGTCTCGCCAGCAGGTGGCGTCTGAATCGTATTCAGAATAAAGTCCTAGGTTTGCGTGCGCGTACTGGGGCCTCCACAATGGTGATAGAGCGCACCGTTATGATTTGGATGGCTCCTAATGATGGCCCATGCTCGTCACTCACGTCACTTGTATTCGGAGGTGTATGATCATATTTTTATTCCTGCATAGTAAAAGAGGGCGGGTACGAACCGCCCTCTTTTACCAAACAGGAATTTTCCAACCGACTTTAGGAGGTCTGCGCGAAACTTTTTACTCGACGTGGGCGTTGTCCACCGGCAGATCGACGGCGATCGGCGTCGGCTCGGCGAGGCGGAAGACCAGTTTGTTGTCCCCCTCGACGTTGGGGTCGTAGTCGACGATCACGTGGTCGCCGGTCTTATATTCGCCGCGCAACAGCCGTTTGCTCAGCTCGTTCTCTACATTGCGCTGCAGCAGCCGTCGCAGCGGACGCGCGCCATAGTTCGGATCGTACCCCACTTGGGCCACGTGGTCGGCGGCAGCCTCGGTCATCTCCACCGTGAAGCCCAGCTCCTCCATGCGGACGCCGATGTCGCGCATCAACAGGTGCACAATGCGGCGGATCTGCTCCCGGTTCAGCGGCTCGAAGACGATGATCTCATCGATGCGGTTCAAAAACTCGGGCCGGAAGAGCCGCTTGAGCTGATTGCTGTACTCGCTCTGCGTGAACTTGCTCTCGTCGAAGGTGGGCGTAACGAAGCCCAACGGCCCGCGCTTGATCGCCTCGGCGCCGACGTTGCTGGTCATGATGATCACGGTGTTGCGAAAGTCAACCACGCGTCCCTGACCATCGGTCAGGCGACCGTCATCCATGATCTGCAGCAGCGAGTTCCACACGTCGGGATGCGCCTTCTCAATCTCGTCAAACAGGATGACCCGATACGGGCGTCGGCGCACCTGTTCGGTGAGTTGCCCGCCCTGGTCGTAGCCGACGTAGCCAGGCGGCGCACCGAATAGGCGGCTGACCGTGTGTGGCTCGCGGTATTCGCTCATGTCGATGCGCAACAGCGCGTCATCATCGTCGAACAGGAAGCCGGCCAGTGCCTTGGCCAGCTCGGTCTTGCCCACGCCGGTCGGACCCAGGAAGAGGAAGGTGCCGATTGGCCGTCGCGGGTCCTTCAGGCCGCTGCGGGCGCGGCGGATGGCGTCGCTGACCGCTTGGATGGCGTGCTCCTGACCGACGATGCGTTGGCGCAGAATCTCCTCCATGTTGAGCAGCTTCTCGGTCTCGGTCTGCAGCAGATTGCTGACCGGGATGCCCGTCCATGCACTGACGACGGCGGCAATATCGCGTGCATCGACCACGTCGTCGAGGTCGGCTTCCGCACGCCACTTCGTCACCAACTCGTTATATTCCTCTTCGAGCCGCACGCGCTCGGCCTTGTATTTGGCGGCGTTTTCGTAATCGCGCGCTTCCCACGCCTTTTCTTCTTGCGACTGCAGTTCGTCCAGCTGCGTCTTCATCTCTTTCAGGCGTGGAGGCATCAGATACATCGACACACGCAGCTTGGCCGCCGCCTCGTCCATGAGGTCGATTGCCTTATCGGGCAGACGACGGTCGGTCACATAACGATGGCTCAACTTCACCGCCTGCACGAGCGCCTCATCGTCATAGCGAACCTTGTGATGCTCTTCATAGCGGCTGCGCAACCCGCGCAGGATGTCGATACTGTCTTCAATGTTCGGCTCGTCGACGTAGACCGGGGCGAAGCGACGCTCCAACGCCGAGTCGCGCTCGATGTGTTCGCGGTATTCGTCCAGCGTGGTGGCGCCGATGCATTGCAGCTCCCCACGCGCCAGCGCCGGCTTCAGCATGTTGCTGGCGTCCATGGCGCCTGCAGCGTTGCCGGCGCCGACCATCGTGTGCAGCTCGTCGATAAAGAGGATGATTTCGCCTTCGCTGCGCTGGATTTCCTCGATGCACGCCTTAAGGCGCTCCTCAAACTCGCCGCGAAAGCGCGTGCCCGCCACCAGCGCGCCCAGGTCGAGCGAAATGACGCGCTTGCCGATCAGGTTCTCCGGCACGTCTTTGTTAACGATCTTCTGCGCCAATCCTTCGACGATGGCCGTCTTGCCGACGCCCGCCTCACCGATCAAGACCGGATTGTTCTTGGTGCGTCGCGACAGCACCTGGATCACGCGCAGCACTTCATTTTCACGGCCGACCACAGGATCGAGTTTGCCTTCCCTGGCCGCGCGCGTCAGGTCGCGGCCATATTTTTCCAGCACGCGATATTTACTCTCGGCGTTCGGCTCGGTGACGCGCTGTCCCTTGCGAATCTGTTCGATCGCCTCCAGGATGCGCTCCTTGGTGATCATCGCATCGCGCAAGATGTTGGCGCTGGGTGTGTTGCGCTCGCTGGCGATCGCCAACAGCATGTGTTCAGTGCTGATATATTCGTCCTTCATGCGCATCGCCTCTTCATAGGCGATGTCCATAATCCGTTTCAGCCGCGGGGTGATAAAGACCTGCGCAGTGTTGGTGGCGCCATAAGGATTGGTGCTGGCGCGCGGCATGTTCTCCAGCACATTCGCCAGCTTTTCCGTCATCTCTTCGACGGGCGCCTGCAGCACCTGCATGATCTGCGGAACTGCTCCGCCGTTCTGCTGGAGCAACGCCAGGAAAACGTGCTCGGTGTCCACCTGGGTGTGTTTATAGTGCTGCAAAATTTCGTAGGCGCGCATTGCAGCTTCTTGCGCTTTTTCGGTGAATCGATCAAATCGCATCATAGTGGTTTGATAACCTCATAGTTCGATAATTTCTCTATTTCCTCCTTCGTATTTACCTTGAATCAACGCTCTCCTGCGTAACCATGCTTCCGAACAGACAAAGCTCTAACGAAACGCATAGAAAAATATTATTTGCTGCGCGTTGCGTGTCTCCAAACAGACGAAACATGCGACGCGCAGCGCCTCACCACCGCGTCAGGGCGCCGATCTTGCCCGCCTGCTCCAAGCCGGGATGGTGATCGACAAGCGTAACGCCGATGGATTGCACCATGGCGCGGCGCAAAACGCTCTCGACCGCATCCGGGAGATCTTGGATGCGTCCACTCGCCAGGTCGGCGTCTTCCGTCAATTCGAGCACAATTTTGCCGCTGTCGACGAAGCGATAGGCGCGCTGGCTATAGTCGGCCAACGCTACGACGTGATAGGCGCGGCCATGTTGCACTGCCGTCAACGTATCGACCAGGCCGAGCACGGCGTTGCCGCCCTGCTGCGCCGTCGAGAGCACGCGGTCGACCATGGCCTGCGCCTCCTGTTCTTCGGCTTTCGCCGCCAGCTCCAGCGCCTTGTCACGGATGTCGGCCAGGCTGGCGTTGGCGTCGGCGTTAAATTGGCCGATGACCATGCTGCGCAGCCGATTGCTGAGCAGCTCACGAAAACGGGCGACGTTCTTCTCGGTGCCGGCCAGGATCAGTCGACGGGTGTTGGTCCGCCGATAGAACTCCTCGGCCATCTCGGCGGCCTCCTGCAGGTTGCGCCGCGCCTGCGTCGCCTCGTGGCGTTGGAAGCGCGGATTCGACCAGCCCCCTGAACGGTGCAGCTTGACTTCTTCGCCCAGATAGCCGTCGGCGGCTTCTAGCACGCCCATGTTGAAGAGAAAGAGGCGGGCGCCTTCCTGATCGACGTGAACGACGCCGCAGCGCTCGTAGGTGTCAAGCAGCCGCGCCAACTGGCGCACGTAGGGGCGAAAACTCACGAAGACAAAATCCTCCACCGGCACGGCGAAACTCTGCGCCCACCAGAAGTCCTTGGCCGCGCAGCTGAACAGAACGACGCCGCGACCGCTGCGGTTGTAGCCCATCTCGATGTAATTCTGCACGCGACGCACGTCCTCCGGGTTGGCGCCCTCGGCCTTGTCGAGCAGATTGCGCAGCGCCAGCTTATATTTTTCAACCGTGCGACGGTGGGGGTCGACGTTGAGATAGACGCTGAGCACAGGGCTGTCGTGACTCTCGAACTCAACAGCCTGACGAACATCGTAATCGGTTAACATGGTCAAGCCTCCGGTTGGATTGGAGTGAAATCGAGATTGCGTCGAATCATTCACAATGTGTCGCGGGGCGAAGGGATCAGGAGGGACCGCCCGTTGCAACTGTGATTATTTTACACCATAGAGGCGTAATCGGCCACATTGCGATATTTGGGGCTGGCGTCGCCGAAGATTACGGCAGGGAAAGTGGAAAGATCAGTTCCAGCCACTGACGCCAGGGGGCAGGCGTCGGCGTGGCGGGAGGACGCGTCTGTGCGGCTGACGGTTCTGCAAACTGAGACGGCGGCGCGGGAGCGTCATAGACCACTACCGGCAACTCCCCCTCCGGCGCCAGGCCGAGCAGATCGCGCGCCTGCAGCGCCAGATAGTGTGGGTCCTGCACTCGTTGCAGTTCCGCCAACAAACTTGCGCGTCGCTGCTGAGCGGCTGCAATGCGCTCTGTCATGGCCTCCACGTCTTGTCGCGTTCGCTCCAACGCTGCAAGACGCTCGATGTAACCGGCGACGAAAAGCCCGCAGAGCAGAAATAAAAGCAAGATCAACAGGCGCGGGTTGCGACGGTTCTGCTCAACGGTCGGCTGCTTGCTCGAAGGAGGCGCTGTCATACTGAACGATAGTGTAACACTTCCGCTGCAAGCGATCAACCCTTGCGCAACTCTTCTTGCAAAGAAGCAGTTCGGTTATCCTCTCACCTCGACGCCTGCACCTTCTTCCAGCACCTTGATGAAGGCCGAAGCATTTTCTTCTCCCCATCCCTTGTTGACGCCGATCTTGATGTTTTCGCGGATCGCCGCAGCGCCGGGGATGGGGACATTCAGGTCTTGCGCAAAACGGGCGATCAGATTGGCGTCCTTGAGCATCAGTTTCAGCGCAAAGTGGACGTCGAAATCTCGACGCACCAACGCAGCGCCGACGCCATCGAAGATCGGCGACTTGAAGTCGGTGACATGCAGCACGCCCAACACGTCGTGTGGGTTGAGGCCAGCCTTCGTGGCCAGCACCATGGCTTCGCCGAGCGCCTCCAACTGGAACGCCACAACCAGGTTGCCGACCAGCTTCATCGAGGCGCCCATGGCGGCGCCGCCCATGTAATGCGTCGTCTCACTGAGGGGCTGCAGCAAGGGCAGCACTCGTTCGTACACCTCGCGCTTGCCGCCGACGACGATCCAGAGGCCGCCGTTGGCCGCTTCGTTCTTGGAGCCAAAAACCGGCGCATCCAGAAAATCGACGCCCTTTTCGGCGTAGGCGGCATGCTCTTTGCGGCTTGTGTCCGGATGCACCGTCGTCATGTCCAACACAACCTGGCCGGGTCGGACGGCGTCGATCAGCCTGCCAGCGCCCCACACCAAGTCTTCCACGGCGCGGTCATCGCTCAGGCAGTACATGACCACCTCAGCTTCGGCGACGGCTTCTGCCGGCGTGCTCGCCTGTCTTGCGCCCTGAGCCACGAGCGGCTGACAGCGCTCCGGCGAGCGATTCCAGACGGTGACCGCGTGGCCCGCCTTCAGCAAGTTGGCGGCCATGCCTCGTCCCATGATGCCGAGGCCCAAATAGGCAACGTTCGTCATTGTTTTCTTTCCATTTCTTCTTGAAGTTTTGATCGTCATCCGTTTACTACAGCGATGCAAGCGTGGGGCGGCGCTCACGTGCTGCGCTGTCTGCGTTGCTCGACGTAATAGTTGACCACCATCACCAGCAACAACAGGGCGCCCCAGGCGAACTGACGAAAGAAGATGGCGGCGCTGGAGCCGGAGAGTTGCAGCATCAACATGTTGAGGCCGGTGGAGAGAAATTGGATGCTGAGCACCGAAAGCACAAGGCCGGACACGGTGCCGAAGCCGCCGGTGTAGCGCACGCCGCCCAGGATGGCGATCAGTACCGTCAACAGGATGAAGGTGGCCCCGTAATCCGGTTTGGCGGAGTTGGCGCGCGCCAAAAAGATAATGCCGGCGATCCCGGCCACAAGGCCGGCCAGCCAGTAGGTGCGCATCAAGACGCGCTCGTTGTGAATGCCGGAGAAAAGGGCCGCGCGCGGGTTGGTGCCCAACATGTAGACGTTGAAGCCGAAACTAGTGCGATTAAGCATGACGGCGAAAACTATGGCCAATACAATAAACACGATCACAGGGATGGGCACGCCGGCGATCGTGCCGTTGCCGATAAAGGCAAGTTGCGTCGTCGTGATCGCCGGCCCGCCCGTGATCACGTAGGAGAGCCCTGTGTACAACGAGCCGGTGCCCAACGTCGCCAGGATGGGCGTGATGCCGATCCTGGAAACCAGAAAGCCGTTGAAAAGACCGCACAGCGAGGCGACGGCCAACACAGCCACCATCGCCAGCGGGATCGTCGCTTCCAACGGCACGCCGGCGCCGCCGTCACCCGACAGCCGCGTGAGAATCAGCGCCGCCACGATCGCAGAGAGGTTCGCTGCGCCGACGATCGACAGGTCGATGCCGCCCGTCAACATCGTGATCAGGATGGCGAAGGCCAGGATGCCGAACTCTGGGAACTGCACTGCCATCGATTGCAGGTTGCGCACGCTGAAGAATCGTTCCCCGAGCAAAAGACTGAACGCAACGAAGATCAACGCCGTGATAATAAACAGGCGCAGCGTTTGATTTTCGCTCAGCAGTTCACGCACAAACGCATTGCGTCTAAGGCTTTCTTGCACGATGCCTCCTCCAACTACACTTATATCGAGCGCATGCCGCCTTGGGCGGCGCGTCGCGCCTGAATGGCGGGCAAACCGGTGCCGATGAGGATGATCAGGCCAATCACCACGCGTTGCCACACCGCCGGCACACCGATCAAAATCAGGCTGTTGCTGGCGATCACCACCAGCAGGACACCCAGGATCGTGCCGATGACCGTGCCGCGACCGCCGGTGAGCTGGGCGCCGCCCAAAACGACGGCTGCGATCACGTTCAGCTCCATGCCGACGATATCCTGCGGGTTGGCCTGGCGCGCCAGCGAGCCGAAGGTCATGCCGGCGACGCCCGAGAGCAATCCGACGAAGCTGTAAATGAAGTACTGAATGCGAGGCACGTTGAAGCCGGCGCGTTCCGCCGCCTCGCGCGAGCCGCCTAGCGCGTAAATGCCGCGCCCCAACATCGTGAAATTGAGCAACAGCCAGACGATCAGCGCGGCCGCAGCCGTGATCAAAATGGCGGGATGCAGATTGGCGACGCCGCGCTCAAGCGGAATGCGCACCAGCGCCGAGCGCGCAAATTGATCCATGGCGGGGGGCACGTCGCGGATGATCTGATTGCCGATGGCGAAGAGCAAAAAGCCATGAAACATGCTCAACGTGCCGAGGGTGACGATCAGCGTCGGCAACTTGAAACGGGCAATAAAGAAGGCGTTGATCATCCCCAGGCCCAGCCCGATTGCGGCAGCAATCATGAAGGCCACCCAGATCGGCGCATCGGGCATAAACTCTTTGAGAATACGCGTGGTCGAATAGAGAGCGAAGACGCCGATCGCCGTGAACGATACATCAATGCCGCCCGAAATGATCACGATCAGCACGCCCATGGCAAAGATGCCGATCACGATGCTGCTGCGCAGCAGATCAAACAAATTTCCGACCGAAAAAAAGGTGGGATTGTTCAAGCCGATGACCAGCGACAGCAGAACGATCGTCACTGCCACCAGCGCCTCGTTGCTGCGGAAAATTTTGCTCACAAGCTCAATCCTCGATCAACTTGGCCGCTAATTCGTTCTCGTTGGTCGCGCGCGGCAAAATTTCTTCCACAATCGTCCCGTTGCGCATCAACAGGATGCGGTTGCACGTCTGCAGCAGCTCGGGGATGTCATCCGAAATGACCAGAAGTCCCATGCCGTCCCGGGCCAATTTTTTGATCAACTCATGGATTTCATTTTTGGAGCCGACGTCCACCCCCATCGTCGGGCCGTTGAGAATCATCAGCCGCGGGTTGCTGGCAAGCCATTTGGCCACCACCACGCGCTGCTGGTTGCCGCCGGAAAGAGTCTTCACCGGAAGCGCAGGGTCTGCAACTTTAATGCGCAACGAAACAATCCAGTCGTTCACCTGCTGGGCCACCTGTTTCGGTTCGATCAGCCCAAACCGGTTGCGCAGCCGATCGATCGTGCGCACAACGATGTTGCGGCCGATCGACTGCTCCAAAAACAGCCCCTCGGTCAGACGATCTTCGGGCACGTAGCCGATGCCGTGTTGGATGGCATCCTGCACGGAGTGAATCGCCACAGGTTTCTCATCGATATAGATTTGGCCCGACGCAATCGGAAGCAATCCGAAAAGCGCAAGCGCCAATTCAGTGCGGCCTGAGCCGAGCAGGCCGGTCACGCCGACGATCTCATGGGGGCGCAGCTCAAAAGAAACATCATGCAGTGCGCCGGGGACAGAAAGCTTTTCGACGCGCAACAACGCCGGCGAGCGGAGGTCGGGCGTATAATCGTAGGCTTTTTCTGCAATACGCTGACCCGTCATCTCAAAAACGAGGCGCGCCGTGTCATACGCCTCCGCCGATCCGCTGCTGACGACCTGGCCGTTGCGCATCACCGTGATGGTCTCTGCGATCTCCAACACCTCGTTCAGTTTATGGCTGACGAAGAGAAAAGCGATGCCGCTGCGTTCTCGCAGCCTGCGAATGACGGTGAAAAGCCTGCGAATCTCGCGCTCGGTCAAGGCGCTGGTGGGTTCGTCCATAACGATCAGCCGGGCGTTTTGACGCAGCGCCTTAGCAATAGCGATCAACTGTTTGTTGGCGACCGACATTTCCTCCACGCGGGCATCCAGAGGCAGGTGCACCTCAAGCTGGGCGATCGCTTCCTCCGCCACCTTTCGCACATGACGCCAGTTGACGAAGCGACGTCCCGCCGCCAGCTCTTCGTTGAGCGCAATGTTTTCGGCGACCGTCAGGTTCGGAAAGAGCGAGAAGTCCTGATAAATGATCTGAATCCCTTCTCGAATGGAGTCGATCGGATGCAGATCTTCATATTCTCTTCCGTTGATGACCACCGATCCGCTGTCGCGCGGATAGACGCCGGCGATAATTTTGATCAGCGTCGATTTGCCGCAGCCATTTTCTCCCACCAGACAGTGAATTCGCCCCTGTTCGATGGTGAGACTGACATCCTGCAGCGCTTTCACACCCGCAAAGGATTTATAAATGCCAGAAAGGCGGACGATTGCATCGGACATGAATCAGTCGTCTCGAAAAATTATTTAGTCATGTTGCGCAGTTCGGTGAAACCTTCTTGGGGTTGGGGGATGAGTGCACGCCGCAAATGGCGCTGCACTCCAACACCCCAATCCCCAAGACCCTGAACTTTAGAACGGATACTCTCCGGCTGTCTCGGCGTCGACGTAGACCGGCGCATCGGCGTACAGCACGTTCTTGCCGACCAGCTTCAGGTTTTCATAGCCCGGAACACCCAAGTCGGTGCCTTCGCCGATCTCTTCGCCGTTGATTTGCATCAGCGCCAACTTATTGCACGCATAGCCGGCCACCGCTGGATCCCAGAAGCCGATGACGTCGATGGCGCCAGTGTAGAGCAGATTGCCGGCGATCGAAGGCAAGCTGGTGCCGACGACGGCGACCTCATCCTGCAGACCGGCTTCTTCAATGGCACGGCCGATGCCGGCGACGTCGGTGGAGGCGCTGCCCTGGAAGCCCTTGATGTTCGGATAGGCGGCCAACACTTCCTTGGCCTTCTGATAGGCGATCTCGGCGTCATCGAAGGTCTCATTCTTGTCGCCCACCAGTTTCATGTTCGGATAGGCCTCGCGCTGGCGCTCGATGCCGCCGTCCACCCACTCGTTGTGCGTCTTGGAGCCAAGGCTGCCGACGAAGACGGCGTACTCGCCTTCCTCGCCCATGAGAGCGGCCAGGCGGTCCATCAGACCGGCGCCAAAGGCCTTGTTGTCGAAGGCCTCGATGTCCCAGTGCATGTTGGTCTGGTTGGAAGCCTCATGGGTAATGACCACAATGCCGGCGTCCATCGCCTTCTTCAACACCGGGTCGAGCTGCACCGGGTCCATCGGCACAACGCACAGCGCATCCACGCCCTGAGCGATCAGGTCCTCGATGATCGGAATCTGCTGAGCGGCGTCAGCCTGAGCCGGCCCAACCAGCGAGGCGTTCACGCCGTAGTCGGCGCCAAACTGCTTGACGCCCTCCTCCATGCGGTTGAACCAGTTGATGCCTGCAATCTTCACGACGGTGACAAAGGTGAGATCCTTCGCAGCGCTCTCGGCCGGCGCCGCCGGCGCAGCTTCCTGAGCAGCCGGTGCGGTCGCAGGGGGCGCAGCGGCCGGCGCCACGCAGGCGGCGACCAATGCAGTCAACAACAATACGATGGCGGCGAACTGTACTCGTTTCATAGCGGTTTGACTCCTTTTTGTTGGCTAATTGAAAGGACAACACAACGACGCAACTGTATCAACTGCGGGCAAGGCACCCGATCAGTTTACTTGGATGGATTCACCAAACAACGCAACATCACTACAAACGCCTCGCACCCGGCGTCGACCTTGCCTTCGGTGCGCTCGCCGACCCAACTGGCGCGGCCAACCTTGCTGCGCAGCGGCGTCACGCTGTCGCGGCCGGCCTCGGCGGCGGCCAGCGCGGCGCGCCCCGCTTCCTGCAACGACTGTCCGCTTGCAACGGCGGCGGCGAACGCCTCGGCAGCCGGGTGCAAAGCGTCAATGACGGTCTTATCGCCTGGCTGCGCCTTGCCGCGCTCCTGCACGCCGGCGGCAGCGGCCGCGAACATGGCGGCGAGGTCTTCGCCGCTGAGCTCGGTCTTGCCTGCAGCGACTTTGCCTGCACGCATGAGCGCGGTGGCCAGCAATGTGCCGAAGGATGAAGAGCCAGCGCGGTTGGCAGCCATGCCGGCCTTGCCCAGCCACTTGCCGATGTCCTCCTCGACCGGCGTGGCGGCGGCAAACTCCTGCAGCGCGTGTCCGATCTTACTCAGCGTGATGCCCAGATCGCCGTCTCCCATCTGCTGATCAAGCGAGGTCAGATACGCTTCCTGCGCCACCAGTTCGGCGCCGACTCGCTGCACGGCGGCGACGACGGCGGCGGCGTCAACGGTCTCAGTCATAGCTTCACCTGCACGAAAAAGGGCGTTTGGGCGGGATGGTCGAGCAGCGCGGCCAGTTCGTCGTCGACGCGCATCAACGTGATCGACGCGCCGGCCATCTCCATACTTGTCGCATATTCACCGACGTAGGCGCGATAGACGCTCATGCCGCGCTCGGTCAACATCACGTGCGCCTTGCGATAGATGATGTACAACTCCTCCAGCGGCGTGGCGCCCAGGCCGTTAACCATCACCGCCAGCCGGTCGCCCGCCTGCGGCTTGAGGTCGTCAAGGATGGCGGTCATCATGCGTTCGGTGATCTGGTCGGCAGGCTGCAGCTTCTCGCGCTTCATGCCCGGCTCGCCGTGGATGCCCATGCCGATCTCCATCTCATCTTCGCCGATCGTGAAGGTGGGTTTGCCAGCGCGCGGCACCGTGCAAGGCGACAACGCCACGCCCATCGTGCGCAGATTGGCCAACGCCTTTTCCGCCGCAGCCACAACCTCATCCAGCGAGCCGCCCATGTCGGCTTTGGCGCCAGCGCATTTGAAAGCGAAGACCATGCCCGCCACCCCGCGGCGTCGATGCGCTTCCTCCGGCGGCGCCGAGGCAACATCATCCCTCACCAACACGGTGCGCACTTCAATGTCCTCCAAGGCGGCCATCTCCGCAGCCATGTCGAAGTTCATGACGTCGCCGCCGTAGTTGCCGTAGATGTAGACGACGCCCTTGCCTCCGTGGATGCGCTGGGTCACCGCCAACATCTGCTCGGCGCTCGGCGAGGCGAAGACATCTCCCACGGCGCAGCCGTCGAGCATACCTTTGCCGACATAGCCGAGGAAGACTGGCAGATGGCCCGAGCCGCCACCTGTGGCTAGCGCCACTTTGCCCTTCACAGGCGCATCGGCGCGCACAATGCAATGCAAGTCGTCGCCTGCATGGCTCAGCATGTCCGGATGCGCCCTGAGCAGACCGTCCAGCATTTCGGGCACAAAATCAGCAGGTTGATTCAAGATTTTTTTCATGGGTGCGCTCCTGCGAGTCGTTAGTCGTTTGAGAAAACGATTTCAAAAAATTAGCATCTCTGCAAACAGACAGCCGTCCGACCCTTTCACCGCCAGTTTGTTCAGATTCAGCGCGATGCAAAGCGAATCGCAACTTGAGCTTCAAAGAATGGGGATAGATTGATAATGGGGATTATAGCATATGCACGTTTTTTCCAAAATCGCACAAATGCGCAAAATGCTGGTGCGTATTGAAGCAATGGCAGAAGGAAGAGGCGCCACGTTGGGTGACGCCGAACGAAACCGCAGCGCAGATTATCAGACAGAGGAGGCGGAAGAAACTGCCTTCAAGGTCAACTGCTCGCTCAAAGCCCAGAGCCTATCCTGAGCAGCGACATCGTAGGAGCGCAGAGAGGAGGGTTTTTCGCGGCAATTTGCGAAGTACTTGCCGCTCACGCCGCTGACTGCGGGCGAGGAGGCGAGGTAAACGCTTGTTTCAGCGCCTTTCTCCGGCTTCAAAGCAAATAGGTGGACGATGGGCATAAAGAGCCCTACCACACCGCCGTTGTTGCGCCCGAAGCCGGTCGCCACGAAGCCAGGATGAAGCGCATTGGCGGTGACGCCCGTGCCTTCGAGCTGGCGCGCCAGCGAATAGGTGAACATGACGTTGGCGAGTTTTGATTGACTGTAGGCGCGCCAGCCGCTGTATTTGCGCTCGCCCATGATGTCGTCAAAGTCGATCACGCCGCTGAAATGGGCGTCGGAGGAGACGTTGATGACGCGGGCCGGCGCGCTGGCGAGCAACAGGTCGCGCAGCCGGTGCGTCAGCAGAAAATAGTTCAAATGGTTGAGCGCAAAAGTCATCTCATAGCCGTCGGCCGTGACAATACGCTTTGCAAAGAAAGCGCCGGCATTGTTGATCAGCACGTGCAGCCGATCGTTGCGCGCTCGATACTCCGCCGCCGCCGCCTCAATCCCCGCAAGCGTCGAGAGATCGGCGGCGATCCAGTCGACGACGGAGCCCGTCTGGCTACGGATTTCGTCGGCGACGGCACGACATTTCTCAGCGTTGCGGCTGACGATGGTGACGCGGGCGCCTTGCGCCGCCAGTCGCTGCGCAGTGACCTTGCCGATGCCGTTGGTCGCTCCGGTGATCAACACAGCCTTATCTTGAAGCATCCATTGCTGCTCACCCATGAGAAAACACCTTTTTCATTTAAATCTTTCATTTAAATCGCCGGGGTGACAGTTACCTTACACTTACCTTACACTCAGGCTGTCACCCCGGTTCCTCTGCAACGAACCGAGTCAATCAGACCAGCGCAGCGTTGAGATGAATTTCAACGCTGGCAAGCGCCTTGGAGACCGGGCAATTGGCTTTGGCTGCAGCTGCATACTCCTGAAATTTTTCCGCCTCCAGGCCGGGCACCGAGGCTTGGGTGTCCAGCTCGATTTTGGCGATGGTCGGGCCGGCCTCGAGATACACTTTCGCTTTCGTCTCAATCCGCTCGGGCGTGTAGCCATCTTTGCTCAACAGCGCAGATAGAAACATCGAAAAACAGCCTGCATGGGCTGCGCCGATCAGCTCTTCCGGATTCGTCCCTGGGGCGTCCTCAAAGCGCGAGGCGTAGCTGAACGGGCCATCAAATGCGCCGCTGCCCAGCTTCATGACGCCGGAGCCTTCCTTGAGCGTCCCTTTCCAGGTCGCTTCTGCTTTGCGTACAGGCATATGTTTCCTCCTTGTGTGAATTCATCGGAATGAACGTTGTCGATGGCGGACGCCATACTCACCGTACATGTGCAGCGAGACAAAAATCTGTGAGCCATCTCCCAGAACGCTCCGGTGGGCAAGCTTGCAATACAAGTCAATAATCGAAGTTACGCGTGCATTTCTCGCAGGCGCTGCTCGCAGCAGCGCTTCCCTGAAATTTCCCCAGCATCGGGAGGAAGGGGCCAGGGGGTGAGGGCCTTCCAGGGCTTCTCGGGAAAAAGCCAGTTGCGTAAGGTGAGACAATAAAAAAAGAGGCTCGAACGAGCCTCCTCTGTGCCGCAGGAGGGACTTGAACCCCCACGAGCTCTATGCCCACTACGCCCTGAACGTAGCGCGTCTGCCAGTTCCGCCACTGCGGCTCACATAAAAAAGAATAACACGAACGCTGCCTTGTGTCAAATTCAGGAGAGAGCGAATCTAAGGGGCGGCGCCGGGGGGAGCCGGCGGAGCCTGGGGCGCCTGACTGACCGGCACGCGCCGCGAGTCGATGTACCAGGCTGAAAATGTGGCGAAACGCTCAGAGGGAGTATTCAGCGCACCGACCTGCACATTGTTCACACGCGTGCTTACGCCGTAGGTGTATAGCGGATGAAAGAGCGGCAAAGCGGGCAATTCCTCTGCAAAGATTTCTTGAAAACGGGCGTACAGCGCCTTGCGTTCGGCTTCGTTGGCGCTTTGACGCGCCGTTTCCATCAGTTGATCCGCCTCGGCGTTTTGCCATCCTGTGTAATTCTGACCGGTGGCGTCGATCTGGCTGCTGTGCCACTGAGGAAATGGATCTGGATCGCCGATTTGTTTCCAATCGGTGAGAGCCGCTTCAAAGGTGCGCGGGGATAGAAAATCCGCCACCAACCCGCTGAACGTCACCGGTTGCAGGCTCACGCGCACGCCGATCTGCGCCCAGTCGGAAGCCAACCTGGCGCCGATCATCTGGTGCCGTAAGTCATCCTTAACGAGCAGAATAAAGGCAAGCGGCCTGCCGTCCTTCTCGCGCACGCCATCCCCATCGGCGTCGATCCAGCCCGCCTCATCGAGCAGGGATTGTGCGCGAGCCGGATCAAATGGATAGGTCTTCACGTCTTCGTGGAAGGCCCAATGGTTCGGTGAGAGTAAGCTATGCGCCACGACGCCCTGTCCCGCCAACGCTTCTGCAATCAATCCCTCTCGGTCGATGGCGTAGAGCAACGCCTGACGCACATTTTGATCCTGGAAAAACGGAACGTTGGGATTGTTCAGGTTGAGCAGGATGTTCTCGTAACTCGAATTGATCGATGAAAACAGTTGAATGTCGTCCCGCTCCGCCATGCGCTTCACGTCCGTCGGCAAAATTGTGCTGAGCGCATCGATGCGCTGGTCATCGAACGCTGCAAGCATGCTGGCATAATCTGGGAAAGTATAGAACTCCATGGCCAGGATGTAAGGCGTCGGTCCGCCGCCGAAGGGAGAAGGCTCTAATCGAACAGCATCGGGCAAAATTCTTGCGATCCGCATCGGCCCAGAGCCGATCGGGTTGGCGACCAACGGTTTCGTCAACAGCTCTTTGGCAGGGACATCTCGGTAAACGTGCTGGGGCAGAAGGCCGACCGTCATTAAGTCGGCGAACGGCGCAAAGGGCTGCGGCAAGGTCAACTGAATCGTGCGCTCGTCGAGCTTTTCCACGGTGACATTCCGCCAAAGTCCCGACAATCCTGGGATGTCGACCAAAGAGGGGTCCTGCAGCGTGGTGAACGTGAAATAGGCGTCCTCGGCGGTGATCGGTCTGCCGTCGTGCCAGAAAAGATTGGGCTTCAGGCGAAACTGGTGGATGCGACCGTCGATAATGCTCCAGCTCTCCGCCAGGTCCGGCGCAACGCGCCCGTTTTTGTCAAAGCGCATCAGGCCGCGGTAGACGAGCGCACACAGGTCGCTGTCAACTCCAAAATCGTTCTGACACCAGACTGGATGCAGAAACTGCGGTGCGCCGGCGACGCCTTCGCGAAAAACACCGCCGCGGTCGGGCACAAGCACCGTCGGCACAGAATATACGGAGAATCCCAGCGTTATGACGAGCGCCCCAATCCCCGCAAGCGCGACAAAAACGAGCCATCGCATGTGACGGCCCAAGGACTCAACCGGCGAGGCGATGTCTGGAGGGGCGGCGTGAAATAGATGCGGAGAGCGCATGTGGAAAACAAGCTGATGAAATGGCGAAAGCAATGAAACCGTATAGATCCGCTTCATTGCGAGCGACGCCAGATCGCTCAGCTGATCATCACAGTGACGAGACAGAGCAGCAAGAAGACGCCGGTGAGCACAAAGGTCAACTGCCAGAGCGTCTTTTCAATGCCGCGCCGCGTGCGGTAAATATCACCGCCTCCAAACACAGCGCCCAAACCGGCGCCGGTCTGGCCTTGAATTACGATGACTGCAATGAGGGCGATCGCAACGATATTCATTGCGATCATCATGAAAGTGACAATATTCATCGAAATCTCATTCCTTTGCGCCGCCGCAAACAATTCTGACGGTATTATGATCTTCTGTGATCTACGCTCGCTTACGCGCTATGCATAAGGCCCTCTGCACGAGAGCCGATCACCGTGCACGAAGGCGCAGTCACGAAGGCGTAGTATAGCAAGCATCTGATTAAACGCCAAATTCGCCTTGTTTTTCACCAAGGATTTTGGTGGCCGTGACTCACCATCCACTGACGGCTATCGGACGGCGTCCGATGTAAAACGGTGTTCCGTGGCAAAACAATTACGCTTGCGGAGCAGAGGAATCGCCAGATACACTCGACTGCTCGCTCGATTTTGGCGCCTGAGCTTTCTTGTCGCCTTCCATGCCCGCCTCTTTGCGAAATTCGCGGAGCCCTTTGCCGACGGCGCCGAATACTTCCGGCAGCTTGCCAACGCCAAAAAGCATGGCGACGATCACCAAAATGAGAAGCAACTCAACGGGTCCCAGGTTGAATGGCATGAGAATCTCCTTACGACTCTGGCGGACGTTGATCATTGCCTACAGCCATCGCAGAGGCGCAGTTGAGCAGAGAAACAATGAACTCGTCCGACGACCGAAGCACGAAGTTTCCACTGCGGCGCCTGAGTCTATTAGACGCAGCAAGGCTTGTGCAACTCTTCTGGCCATTATAACATGAGAGGGAGAGGACGCAAGTTCAACCAGGATGCTTTTTGGAGCGGCGGGCTTCGTCTTCACGCAGAGAAAGAGATGCATATGCTAGAATAAATGCTGCTATGTTAACGGAATTGCGCATCCAAAATTTCGCCATTATCGATGAACTCCGGCTGGAATTTGGGCCGGGTTTAAATATTTTGACCGGCGAGACCGGCGCAGGCAAGTCGATCATCATCGACGCCGTCGGACTGCTGCTGGGCGACCGTGCGGCCGGAGAGTGGGTGCGCGCCGGCGCCGATCTGGCGCGCATCGAGGCGACGTTCACCTTGCCCACCGATCCGGAGCGCGCCGCCGAGATTCGCTCACTGCTCGAAGCTGAAGGGCTGGACGACCCCGACAACCCTGACTGGGTGGTCCTGAGCCGAGAGGTGCGGCTGAACGGACGCAATCTCTGCCGCATCAACGGGCGCAGCGTCAATCTGCAGCTTCTTGCCGACGTGGCCGGGCTCCTGGTCGATGTGCACGGCCAGGGAGAGCACCTGGGGCTGTTGCGACCGCGTACGCACATTCATCTGCTCGATCGCTATGCGGGCTTGCTAGGGTTGCGCGCACAGGTGGCGGAGCGCGTCGCCGAGCTGCGCCGCGTGCGCAGCGAGCTACAACGACTTCGCCAGGATGCGCGCACCGTGGCTCAGCGCCTCGATCTTCTCGGTTTTCAGGTCGAGGAGATCGCCGCCGCACATCTGCGTCCCGGCGAAGACGTTGAACTCGAGTCGGAACGCCGCCGGCTGGGCAACGCCGAGGCGCTCAACAATCTGGCGCTGACGGCGGTGGGCATCCTGGAGCAGGGAGACGGCGAGCTGCCGGGCGCCATCGACATGGTGAGCGAGGCCGTCGGCCGCATCGAAAAGCTAGCGCGCATCGATCCCGATATGGCGCCGCACGCCGATGAGGGGCAGGCGCTGCTCGAACAGTTAAGCGAGCTGACGCGCACGCTGCGCGACTACGCCGAGGCGCTGGAGTTCAACCCGGAGCGGCTGGCTGAGGTCGAAGGACGGCTCGAGCTGATCGCCAATCTGAAGCGCAAGTACGGCGACACCATCGAGCAGATCCTTGCCTATGCGAACAAAGCGCAGCAGGAGCTGGAAGAGCTAAGCAACCGAGAAGCGCGCACCACCGACCTGGAACATCGCGAAGAGACGCTGCTGCGAGAAGTCGGCGCGCTGGCGGCGGAGCTGAGCGAAAAACGCAAGGCCGCAGGCGAAGCGCTGGCGCGGCAAGTTGAACAGGAGCTGGCCGATCTGCGCATGGCGCGGGCGCGCTTTGGCGTCTCGATCGAGCAGGTCGAGCAGGCAGACGGCGCCTACTTGCCCGATGGCCGTCGCGTCGCCTTCGACGGCGCGGGGATCGACCGCGTCGAGTTTTTGATCAGCGCCAACCCGGGCGAGCCGCTCAAGCCGATGGCGCGCGTGGCTTCGGGCGGCGAAACTGCGCGCTTGATGCTGGCGCTCAAGAGCACGCTCGCCCACGCCGACGCCACGCCCACCTTGATTTTCGACGAAATCGACCAGGGCATCGGCGGCCGCGTCGGCGCCATCGTCGGGCAAAAGTTGTGGCGACTGACCGGCGCCGCCGCCAACGGCGACAATCCTGTGGCGCATCAGGTGCTCTGCATCACCCATCTGCCGCAGCTCGCCGCCTTTGGCGACCATCACTACACTGTCACCAAACAGGTTATCCTGGAAGGCGGCGAAGAACGCACCCATACGGTCGTGCGCACGCTCAGCCCCGCCGAACGCATCGAGGAATTGATGGCGATGCTCGGTGCGCAGAGCGAGGCGGGCCGCCGCTCGGTGGAAGAGATGCTGTCCGAAGTGGCCCAAGTGAAAGGCGGAGCGTTGATGCTAGGCTGAGCCGACGCCCGCTCGACAACCGCGAAAGATTTAAAATGAGCAATACCTGGCAAAAATATCTGACCGACTACAACGAAGGGCTCGGTCTGGTCTATGAACGCTTCGTACTCAATGACTTTTTAGAGCGCCTGCGCCGTGCGTTTGACCTTCGCTCCGTGCTGGAGGCGCCGCTCTACGGCATGGCGGGCGTCAGCGGCATCAACGACGTGACGTTGGCGCAGGCTGGCGTTGAGGTCACCATGGTGGACGATGCGCCAGAGCGCATTCGCGGGGTGCAACGCATCTGGGAGGAAGACCTGCGGCTTCCCGTCAATCTGGTCTGCATCTCGCCGGACGCCTGGGGGCGCCTGCCCTTCGCCGCCCGCTCGTTCGACCTGACCTGGCAGTGGGCCGGCCTCTGGTACATCGCCGACCCGGCCGGTTTGCTGCGCGAGCTGGCGCGCACGAGCCGCAAGTTGGTCTTCGTCGCCATGCCGAACAACATCCAGATTGGCTATTGGATGCGCAAACTGGTGATCGACCGCGAGTTCTTCGCCACCCACGACGAAATATGGACCGACATCGGCCGCATCCGACGCATTCTAGAAGCGGAAGGGGTGGAAATCATCGAAGAGGGCGTGCTGGATACGCCGCCGTGGCCCGACACGGTGATGCCGGCCAGCGAAGTGCTCAAACGGCTTGGCATACGCAGCAAAGCGCTGGAGAAGCGGTTCACCGGCGACGGCTGGCGCTGGAGCACCATGGCCTATTACCTTAACCAGGAGCCGGACCTGCGCGACCGCGTGATGAAATACGCCTGGCTCGACCATGCGCCTCTGCCGTGGCAAATCAAGGCGATTTGGGCGCACCATCGCTACTTGCTGGGCCGCGTTGCAGCATAGACATCCGCAATGCCCACCACGCCCATTGCCGGAAACTCCGTCCAAACGCGTGACAGACGGCTCGGAAGAGAGGACACCTGTCACGTGAAAACAACCCATCTCACCGTATCATTCAGAAAGTATCATTCAGAAAAAGGGAGGAGGTCGTATGACGAGTGAATTGGCCGGGAAACCGGCGCCGCGGAGTCTGCGGGTGAACATTCCTCGACTGATCGCAGCGTATTACACACACCTTCCCGATCCTGACAATCCGGCGCACCAGGTGGCGTTTGGCACGTCAGGTCACCGCGGCTCCTCCTTGCGCAATTCATTTAACGAACATCACATCCTCGCCATCAGCCAGGCGATCTGCGACTATCGCCGCGAGGAAGGTATCGACGGTCCACTCTTTTTGGGCATGGACACGCACGCCCTCTCCGAACCCGCTATGAGGACAGCGGTCGAAGTGCTGGCCGCCAATGACGTCGAGCTCGTCATTCAGGCCGGCCTGGGCTACACGCCGACGCCGGTCATCTCTCACGCCATCCTGACCTACAACCGCAACCGCCAGGCGCACTTCGCCGACGGCATCGTGATCACGCCTTCGCACAACCCGCCGGAGGACGGCGGCTTCAAGTACAACCCACCCAGCGGCGGCCCTGCAGACACAGCGGTGACCAAGCGCATCGAGCGACGCGCCAACGAGTTGCTGCGCGAGGGGCTTCGCTCGGTCAAACGCCTTCCCTGGAGCAGAGCCAAAACTTCGCCGTGCACCCATGAATACGACTTCACTTCAGATTATGTCAATGATCTCAAGGATGTGATCGACTTCGAGACCATTGCGGCCGCAGGTCTGCGCATCGGTGTCGACCCGATGGGCGGCGCGGCGGTCGCCTACTGGGAGCCGATTGCGACGGCCTACGGCCTCAACTTAACCGTTGTCAACGATGTCGTCGATCCCACGTTCAGCTTCATGACGGTCGATCACGACGGCAAGATTCGCATGGACTGTTCCTCTCCCTACGCCATGGCGAGCCTGATTCAGCTCAAGGATCGCTTCGACATTGCCTTTGGCAACGACCCGGACGTGGACCGCCACGGCATCGTCACGCGCAGCGTAGGCCTGATGAACCCCAACCATTACCTGGCCGTCGCCGTGCATTACCTCTTCCAACATCGCCCTGGTTGGCGCAGCGACGCTGCCGTGGGCAAGACGCTGGTCTCCAGTTCTATGATCGACCGCGTGGCGCAAAGCCTGGGACGCACGCTGGCCGAAGTGCCGGTGGGTTTCAAGTACTTCGTGGAAGGGCTGCTCAAGGGCGACTTCGGCTTCGGCGGCGAGGAGAGCGCCGGCGCCTCATTCCTGCGTCGCCGCAGCACGGTGTGGACAACCGACAAAGACGGCGTCATCCTGGGGCTGCTGGCGGCCGAGATCACGGCGGCGACGGGCAAGGACCCCGGCGAGCATTATCGAACGCTGGAGGAGCGCTTTGGCCGCGCCTTCTACGCCCGCATCGATGCGCCGGCCACCCGCGAGCAGAAGGCGCGGCTGACCAATTTGACGCCGGAACAAGTCAAAGCGAAGACGTTGGCTGGCGAACCGATCCTCGCCCGGCTGACGCGCGCGCCCTACAATCAGGAGCCTATCGGGGGCCTGAAGGTCGTCACCGAAAACGGCTGGTTTGCTGCGCGGCCCTCTGGAACCGAAGATGTCTACAAAATATACGCCGAGAGTTTCATCAGCGAAGAGCATCTGCGGCAAATTCAGGAGGAGGCGCAGCAGATCGTAAGCGATGCATTGAAGTCAATATAAACTTAAGCACCGAAACCGATTAGGCATATGCGAATAACAACTGCAGAGGAGGCCGTTCAGGTCATCAAGTCAGGCGACAGAGTGTTTATTCACGGCGGCGCGGCGACGCCGGCGCAGCTCGTGCTAGCCATGACGGCGCGCGCCCCCGAGCTGCGCAACGTCGAAATCGTCCATCTACACACGGAAGGCCCGGCGCCCTACGCTTCCCCAGAGTACATCGACAGCTTTCGCACCAACTGCCTTTTCGTCGGCGCCAACGTGCGCGAGGCGGTGAACGAGGGCGTGGCGGACTACGTGCCGATCTTTTTGAGCGAGGTGCCCGGGCTCTTTCGCAAGGGCATCATGCCGCTCGACGTTGCGCTGGTGCAGGTCTCTCCGCCGGATCGGCACGGCTTTTGTTCGCTAGGCGTCTCGGTGGATGTGGCGCGCGCCGCCGTGCAGGTGGCCCGCCATGTAATTGCACAGATCAACCCTAACATGCCGCGCACGCATGGTGACGGGCTGATCCATATCAGCAACATCGACAGCGCTGTGGTGGTGGACGATCCGTTGCCGGAAGTTGCACCCGGAGAACCCGGGCCGATCGAGACCGCCATCGGACGTTACGTCGCCGAGCTGATCGAAGACGGTGCCACTTTGCAGATGGGCATCGGCGCCATCCCCAACGCCGTGCTCTATGCGCTGCGCAACCACCGCGACCTGGGCATCCACACCGAAATGTTCTCCGACGGCGCCATCGACCTGATCGAACGCGGGGTCGTCAACAACGAAAAGAAACGCATCCACCCCGGAAAAGTCGTCGGCGCCTTCGCAATGGGCACACGGCGACTCTACGACTTTATCGACGACAATCCTCAGGTGGTGCTGCTCGACGTCGCCTACGTCAACGACACGGCGGTGATTCGCCGCAATCCCAAAGTGACGGCGATCAACAGCGCCATCGAGGTGGATCTGACCGGTCAGGTCGGCGCCGACTCGATCGGCACGCGCCAGTACTCCGGCGTCGGTGGACAGATGGACTTCGTGCGTGGAGCTGCGCTTTCTGAAGGCGGCAAGCCGATCATTGCGCTGCCCTCGACGACCAGCTCCGGCATTTCGCGCATCACGCCGTATCTGCGTCTCGGCTCCGGCGTGGTGACGACCCGCGCTCATGTCCATTACGTCGTCACCGAATACGGCATCGCCTATCTCTATGGCAAGAACCTGCGCCAGCGCGCCCGCGTCCTGATCGACATTGCGCATCCAGACCATCGCGAAGAGCTGGAAAAAAAGGCATGGGAACGCTTCAAGCGGTGGCCGGAGCACGCGTTCGCATGATGCGCCTGCCTGTTGAACGTCTCGTCCTGACGCCGCTGACGCCGCAACACGCCGCAGACGCCGCCTGGCTGCACAGGGTTGGGCAGCCAGGCTCCTTTTTGACCGCCCTCGGCGACGAGGTGCTCACCGTCCTGTACCGTGTTCTGCCACAGTCCAGGGTTGGGTTTGGCCTCGCCGCCGTAGACCCGCTGCAGCCGCAGAGGCTGCTGGGCTTCGTCAGTGCGACGACCGGTGTGGCTGCGTTGTTCCTGGAGATGGGGCTGCGCCGCTTTCCGGACTTTGCGTCGGCCCTGGCGCGACGCTTCATTCAGGAGCCGAAGCTGGCGCTGCGCGCAACCGAAACTGTCCTCTATCCTTTCCTGCATGAAACGTCCGACGCTCCATCGCCGACGGGCGAGCTGCTTTCGATCATGGTGAGGCCGGAGCTGCGCGGCATGGGCGTCGGCGGGCTGCTCGTCGCTGCGCTCAAGGCTGAATGCCTGCGGCGAGGCGTGGCTGCGCTCGACGTGACGGTCGCCGCCGCCAATCGGGGCGCGCAACGCTTTTATGTGCGTCATGGGTTCACCTATGTGCAAACGTTCTCACTGTATGGACAGCCGATGCATCTATATCGCACACTTCTTTCAGAAAATCAGGCGGCGGAAAGGTAGAGGCGAGCAAAGCGTGTTCCGCAGGAGCTCTCTTTGGCGGCTCGTGCAGCGCGGCGTATAATGCACGCTTGTGCTGTGTTGCACGAGAGGGGACATGAGCCAGCAACGCTATCGCTATTGCCCGCAGTGTGCGCATGCGCTCGAAGACCGGCCGGTCGAGGGCAAACTACGGCGGGTGTGTCCGGCCTGCAACTTTATCTATTTTCCAGACCCCAAAGTGGCCGTCGTGGCCTTGATCGAGCAGGCGGAGCGCGTTCTGCTCATTCGTCGCGCCGTCGATCCGGCGCGCGGGCTTTGGGCGTTGCCCGGCGGCTATATGGATGCAGGCGAAATGCCTAAAGACGCCCTGCAGCGCGAGGTGCAGGAAGAGGTCGGCATCCTGATCGATGTGGGCGAACTTCTGGACATCTTTCCGATGGTCAATAGCGGCGGCGTCAGCCTCGGCATTGTGCTGGCGTATCACGCGCGTCCGCACGCTGACGCCGGCGAGCCGATCGCCTGCGACGACGTCGACCAGGCTCGCTGGTTTTCCGTCGATGAGCTACCGGCGGCGCTGGCGTTTGATTCCACCAAGACGTTGTTGGCGCGCTGGAGGCGCCAATTTGATTCTGGCATAGGAGGTTCACAATGACGACATCGTCTGAGGCGGCGATGACAGAAGCGATTGTAGAAACGGCGTCCGCGTCCCGGTCGGCGAGCGAGCCGTCGATCGGTGTCAAGACGTTCTTAATCACAGGGGGCGCCGGCTTTTTGGGCATCAATTTGACGCGCTATCTGCTGGCGCGTGGCCACAAGGTCGTCAGCCTGGACATCGCCGATTTCGACTATCCGGAGCGCGATCAAATCACCGAGATCAAGGGCGACATTCGCGACAAGAGCGCCGTGGATCGAGCCATGAAAGGCGTCGACATCGTCGTGCATACGGCGGCGGCGCTTCCGCTCTATGCGCCGGAGGACATCTACACGACGGATATCGACGGCAGCCGCAACGTGCTCCAGTCGGCGTATGAACATCAGGTCGAACGGTTAATCCACATCTCCTCGACCGCCGTCTACGGCATCCCGGACCACCATCCGCTGTACGAAACCGATAAACTGCAGGGAGTCGGCCCCTATGGCGAGGCCAAAGTGTTGGTGGAGGAGTTATGCCAGCAGTATCGAGAGAGGGGGATGTGCATTCCGATCATTCGTCCCAAATCTTTCGTCGGGCCGGAGCGACTGGGTGTGTTTGCCTTGCTCTATGACTGGGCGAAAGACGGCAAAAATTTCCCGGTGCTCGGCTCCGGCAACAATCGCTATCAGCTGCTCGACGTTGAAGACCTCTGCGACGCCATTTATCTGACCGCCACGCTGCCCTGCGACAAGGTCAACGACGTCTTCAATATCGGCGCCAAAGAGTTTGGAACGATCAAGGAGGACTACCAGGCCGTCCTCGACTACGCAGGCAAGGGCGGGAAGATCGTCCCGATCCCGGCGGGCCCGGCCATCTGGCTGCTACGCATGCTGGAGAAGGTGAACCTGTCGCCCCTGTACAAGTGGGTGTACGAAACGGTCACCGAAGATTCATTTGTTTCGATCGAAAAAGCGGAGCGGGTGCTCGGCTTCCGGCCCAAATACTCCAACAAAGAGGCGTTGATCCGCAACTATCAGTGGTACATCGACCATCTGCACGAGTTCGAGGGCAAGTCCGGCGTGTCACATCGCACGCCGTGGAAGCAAGGAGCGCTGGCGCTGGCGAAATGGTTTTTCTAAAGGCAAGCGCCAAGTGAATTCAGCGTCTGGAAGGAGAAGCTGCGCTGAAGCGCGGTGGCAAAGATGTCGGCCGGCTTGAGCCGGTTTCTTCTCCCAGACGCCGGATTTCCAATCGACGGACGCTTTCTTCTGAAAAATTGCGGCGATTTACGCCTTATCGACCGGGATCTCCTGAGACGCCGGCCCCTCTTCGGCGCTCTCCGCCGCCGAGGACTCCGCCTTCTTTTTGGCCTCCAATTCTTGAGCCGCTTTTTCGAGCTGTTCGCTCAAAGCATGAAGCCCCTTGGTCAACACTTCCAACAGTTCATTGACCACTTTGCTGGAAGCCACTTTCTCGCCGACTTCGCCGGCTTTGGCCTGCAATTCCTTGGCCTCTTGCGAAGAGGCGACCTTTTGAAACGAGCTTTCCAGCGTAGAGACGATCGTTTCGGCGCCGGTGCGCAAATTCTCCTCGAGCTGTTTGCGCTGTTCGCTGTTCCACCAGGATTTGCCAAGCGAAGCGAGCCGATTGGCCGCCTCGGCGAGCTCATCGAGCAATTCCTGGGTGGTCTGCTTGGGGTTGGCTTCGGCGCCGCTCTCTGCTTGAGATGACGTCGGTTCGGGATTTTTGGGGGTCGGCTGATTCGTTTCCATGAGAGTTTCTCCTCTGACTCAGATTGTCATCAACTCCACTCCTCACATACGTTGCCCTCGACGAAAAGTTGCACAGAGCGTGCGTTAAGATCGAGACTTTTGGCTGCATTCTGGCGCAGCGCATCGACCAGAAACGCT
>CALFWA010000087.1 GCA_937928035.1 uncultured Caldilinea sp.
GCTGCGCTGGATGGCGCCACTCGTCTGCAGGCGCTGATGCGCATCGTATTGCCGCTCAGCGCCCCCGGCGTCGCCAGCGTGGCAATCTTCGCCTTTATCACTTCGTGGACGGAGTACATGTTCGCATCGGTCTTGATTCTCAGCGACGCCAACCGCACCGTGCCGGTTGGCCTGGCCGGCATCATCGGCCAGTATCAGGTGGATTGGGGGCTGCTGTTGGCCGGCGCAACGGTGACGATGTTGCCCGTGCTGTTCCTGTTCAGCCTGGTGGGACGGAGTTTTGTAGAGGGATTGACGGCGGGCGCAGTGAAATGATTGCATCTTTGGCTTCAGATTTGCTGCTCGGCGTCGACGCCGGCACGTCGGTGGTGAAAGCAGCGCTCTTTGATCGCGGCGGGCGAGAGCTGGCCGTGATGCGTCGCCGCACGCCGGTCGAGACCCCACGGCCCGGTTGGTCGGAAACGGACATGAACGTCGTCTGGGAAGTGACCGCTGCAACGATCCGGTCGCTTCTGACGGAGCATCGGTTTGCATCGGAACGCATCGCCGGCGTTGGTCTGACCGGCAACATGGTCGGCGCCTGGCTGGTGGATGCGCAAGGCCAGCCGGTGCGCAAGGCGATTCTCTGGAACGACGGGCGCACGCAGCCGCTGATCGATCGCCTGATCGCAGCTACGCCTGACTTCATGACGCGCATCTTTCACTCCTCTGGCTCCGTCATGCAACAGGGCTGCACGCTGCCTCTGATCCGATGGCTCGCCGAAAACGAGCCGGAGACGCTCGCGCGCGCCGCCCATGCCCTCTGCTGCAAAGATTGGATCGCCTATAAGTTGACCGGCTGCATTCAAATCGACCCGACGGAGGCCAGCGTCATGCCGGGCGATGCGCGGGGATGCGGCTATAGCGACGCCTTGTTCGCGCTTTTCGGCCTCGACGACTATCGCCCCCTTTTTCCACGGCTGGCGCCCTCTGAAAGCATCGCCGGTTTCGTCACGGCGCAGGCGGCGGAGCAGACCGGCTTGCGGCCAGGCGTTCCGGTTGCGGTGGGTGCGGGCGACGTGCCCGCCTCTGCGATCGGGCTGGGCGCAGTGTCGCCGGGCATCGGCTGCACACTGTTGGGCACCAATATTTTGAATTGTCTGGTCGCTGCAGCGCCTGTCTTTGAGCCTGTGGACGTGGGGCTGCTCTTTTGCATGCCCGGCGGGCGCTGGCTGCGTGCGATGGTGAATGTGGCCGGCACCACCTGTCTGGATTGGTTTATCGCCCAATTTTGTGCAGTGGAGCAGGCGAATGCAAGGACGCCCGCGGAGCTGTTTGCAACGCTCGAAAGATTGGCCGGCAACAGCCCGGTCGGCGCCAACGGCGCGCTCTTCCTGCCTTATCTCAGCCCGCTGGGCATCACAACCCCCTACTTTGAGCCGGCAGCGCGCGCCGAGTTTTTTGGCTTGACCGACCAACACACGCGCGCCGACCTGCTGCGCGCGGTGTACGAAGGCGTCGCCCTCTCGATCCGCGATGGCTTCGCCGTCATGCCGCAGGAAGCTCGCGAGATCCGACTGGCGGGCGGGGGAGCGAAAAGCGCGTTTTGGAGTCAGATCATTGCCGATTGCACGGGCAAAAGCGTGTTGGTTCCATCTGGGACGGAGTTTGGCGCCAAAGGGGCGGCGCTGTTGGCCGGCGTTGGATTGGGCTGGTGGCCGTCGATCCAGGATGCAGTGCAGGGCACGGTGACCATCATGCGTCGCTTCGAGCCAAATCCAGAAGCTTCCGCCGTCTATGACCGTATGTACGCCGTGTACCAAATGCTGCAACGCGATTTGCGGCCGGCTTGGCGAGCTGCAGCGGGCCGCGCTTGAGTCTGCGATGTAAAGCGCGGCCTCTCAAGCGTCTCGTTCTGCCCCTGGCTAGAGCGAACTCACTTTGGCCTCGAGATCGCGATCGCGTATCCCGATCAGGTATAACAACCCATCTAACCCCAGGTCCGAGATGGCGCCGTCGGCCTGGCGGCGCACCACGGGCTTGGCGTGAAAGGCGACACCCAACCCAGCCACGCTCAGCATCGGCAGGTCATTGGCGCCGTCGCCCACGGCGATGGTCTGCTCCAGACGGAGGCCCTCGGCGGCTGCAATTTGGCGCAGCAGCTCGGCCTTGCGCAGGCCGTCGATGATCTCACCCACCAGCCGACCGGTCAGCTTCCCGTCGACGATCTCCAGCCGGTTGGCGTACATGTAGTCGAAGCCAAGCTGCTCTTGCAGGCGCCTGCCGAAGTAGTCGAAACCGCCGGAAAGGATGCCGATCTTATACCCAAGGCGCTTCAGCGTGCTGGTCACCAATTCAGCGCCTTCCGTGAGGCGGAGGCGCGCCGCCACGCGCGCCAGCGTCTCCTCCGGCAACCCCGCCAGGAGCGCCACGCGGCGCGTCAAGCTCTCGCGAAAATCCATTTCCCCGCGCATGGCTGCGGCGGTGATGGCGGCCACCTCGTCGCCCACGCCCGCCTCCTTGGCGAGTTCATCGATCACCTCGGCCTGAATTAGAGTCGAGTCCATGTCGAAAACGACAAGCCGACGGTTGCGGCGATAGATGTCATCGGCGTGAAAAGCGATGTCGATGCCCATCTCCGTGGAAATCTGCAAGAGCTGACCGCGCATCGTCGCCTCATCGACCAGCCAGCCGCTCGCCGCCATCTGCACGCAAGCCTTCGGCGTGCGCGTCGGATTGACAAGCGAGATGCGACCGGTCAGCCGCGTGATGACGTCGATGTTGAGTTGGTGCGCAGCGCAAACGGCGGCAACGCAAGAGATTTGCGCTGCGCTCAGCTTGCGACCGAGCAGCGTGATGATATAGCGTGGCTTGCCCTGTTCGTCGACCCAACACTCATAGTCGGAGAGCGTGGTGGGGCGAAAGCGCACCTCGACGCCGAGCTCGTGTCCGATAAAAAGCAGGTCTTTGAGCACGGGAGAGGATTGCTGCGCGTCGGGGATTTCGATCAGCAGCCCTAGCGAGATGTAATCGTGGATCACCGCCTGGCCGATGTCGAGCACGTTCACCCCATGCTCGGCCAGGGCGCCGGTGATGCGGGCGACCAGCCCGGTACGGTCTTTGCCGGTGATGTTCACCAGAATAATTTCAGACATAAACTTTCTGGAACCTGATGTTGTGACAATTCTTGGGTTGTGTTCGATCTGGTGCTTCGGAGTGCTCCGGAAGCGCATTCTTTTCTGCTTTTCGCCGATCGGGCTTGTCTACTCGGATGAACTCCACAGACGATCGATTCGACGTGAAAATTATAACGCCTCGTACATGGAAAGCTCGTTTTTCGGGAGCGGAGGTGCATCTGGATCGCGCTGAATTGCATTGTTTTCGCTACCAACGAGAAACGATCTCGCCGGTTCGACGTAGTGTTTCTTGTGATAGAATGAGATTGTGAAATAATACACAAGTAGGCTGTGGCGTGCACCGCTGTGCGCACTTCCACAAGATTCAATTTCACAGAAGGAGTCTTTTCATGTTCACTCGATTCAATAGACAGATGTTGTGGGGTGCGTTGTTGATTCTGTCGGGCGTGTTTTTTCTACTGCAGGCGACCGGGATATTGGGCGCGTTGAGCGATCTTTTCTGGACGCTGGCGTTTACTGCAGCGGGCGGCGTCTTTTTGTACACTTTCCTCACCGCAGTGCAGGAGCGTTGGTGGGCGGCGATCCCCGGCTTCACGTTGCTGGGTCTGGCCGCCACCATCTTCTACGGGCGGTTTGCGCCGCCGATGTTGGCAGGGGGCAGCGGCGCCCTCTTTTTGGGGTCGATCGGTCTTGGCTTTCTGGCGGTCTTTATCACCAATCCGCGTCAGTGGTGGGCGATCATTCCCGGCGGCGCTCTTGTTTCCCTGGCGGGCGTGGCTGCGCTGGACGCCATGCGCATCGGATTTCTGAATCCGGCCAGCGTGCTTTTTGTCGGGCTGGGCGCAACCTTTGGCGTGTTGGGGTTGATGTCTGGCTACCTGAATCAGAATTTGCGGTGGGCGTACATTCCCGCAGCCATTTTGCTGCTCATGGGGTTGGTGGCGGTGACGCCGTTCGTGGGGGCGTTGGCCTGGGTGTGGCCTCTGGCGTTGATTGTCGTGGGCGCGTATCTGATTCTACGGCGGTCGGAAGCCTCCTCATCCCCCCTCGAGGCCGCCGACAGGCAAACCGAGACGACGGCTGCGTCGACGTCGCTCGAAGCAAGCGGTGAGAAAACACCCAGGGATGTGCTTTCTCGTTGAATTTGGTTTGCCATTCACTTCGCTTCGCCGCAACTTTTCCCGCCGCTGCGTGTTATTCCTACTGACATTTAGAAAATCTCGTGTGCGATCCGCAACCGGCGGATCGCACACGAGATTTATTGACGTCTATTGACGCTTTTTGAGCAATGTCAATTTGAAGCAACGTCAAATTTTAAAATCGAACGGTTATACGCTCATGACAACAAACAACGGAGGCTTCCCTCAACGCGTCGTCATCACAGGCTTGGGTGCGCTGACCCCTCTCGGGCACACGGTCGAAGAGACATGGCGCAATCTGGTCGCCGGACGCAGCGGCATCGACTACATCACCAAATTCGACGCGTCCGATCTGCGCGTCAACTTTGCAGGCGAAGTGCGCGACTTCGATGCAGGACAGTACATGGATCGCAAAGAGGCGCGGCGTCTGGACCCTTGCATCCAGTACGCGCTGGTCGCCGCACAACAGGCCATCGCCGACGCAGGCTTGAAGTTGGAAAACGAAGACCCCACGCGCATCGGCGTGTTGGTCGGCAGCGGCATCGGCGGCATAGGCTCTTTTCGGGAGAATGTCGAGATCGTGCAGAGCAAAGGGTTGCGCAAGGTCAGCCCTTTCATGATCCCTAATATGCTGGTCGATAGTCCTGGCGGGAAGATCGCCATTGAATTCAACCTGCAAGGCCCGAACCACGCAGTCGTGAGCGCCTGCGCCAGCGGCACCACTGCAACAGGAGAAGCGTTCGAGTTGCTGCGCCGCGGGGACGCCGACGTCGTGTTGGCCGGCGGGACGGAGGCGGCGCTGCTGCCGATCAACATCGCCGCCTTCGATGTGATGGGCGCACTCAGCCAGCGCACCGACAATCCCAAAGCGGCGTGCCGTCCCTTTGACCGCGACCGCGACGGTTTCGTCATGAGCGAAGGTTCGGCGATCCTGGTCTTGGAAACGCTCGAACATGCGCTGGCGCGCGGCGCGCGCATCTATGCCGAGGTGATCGGCTACGGCAACACCAACGACGCCTATCACATGGCGGCGCCGCACGAAACCGGTCGCGGGGCTGCGGACGCTATGCGCATGGCGTTGCGCAAAGCGGCGGCGTACGGAGAGACGCCCGCCGACGTCGATTACATCAACGCCCACGGCACCGCCACGCGACTCAACGACGTCGGCGAGACGCTGGCCATCAAACAGGTTTTCGGCGAGGCGGCCTACAATCTTCGCATCAGCAGCACCAAGAGCATGACCGGCCATCTCCTTGGCGCAGCGGGCGCCCTGGAAGCGATCATCTGCGTCAAAACCATCGAAACCGGCATTGTGGCGCCCACCATCAACCTGGACAATCCCGACCCTGATTGCGACCTCGACTACACGCCGAACCACGCGGTCAAGGCTGATGTCCGCGTGACGATGAGCAACAGCTTTGGGTTTGGCGGCCATAATGCATGCATCATGCTGCGCCGCTACGCCTGAGAGTAGCAACCAAGAAGGAGGGAAGGATGCCCGAAGCGAAATCCATGTCCGCCAGTGGTTCTGGCTCAACGAATGGCGCAGGCGCCCCTCGGGAGGAGAACGCTGCTCTTCCACAGAAGCAACCGCCCATGACGCCCTCCTATCGCCCGCGCTACGCCCACATCGTAGGCTGGGGCTATCATGTTCCCAGCAAGGTGATCACCAACCACGACCTGGAGCAGATCGTTGACACCAGCGACGAGTGGATTCGCAGCCGCACCGGCATCGCCGAGCGTCGCGTGGCCGCCGACCCCAAAGAGACGTCGGCGACGTTGGGCGCCGCGGCCGCCCGCAAGGCGCTGGAGGTGGCCGATGTGCCTGCCAGTAAAGTGGATCTGGTCATCTGCGCCACGACCACACCGGAGTACTCTTTCCCGGCCACCGCCTGTCTGATTCAAGATATGCTGGGCGCGCATCACGCCGGCGCGTTTGATTTGAGCGCAGCCTGCTCCGGCTTCGTCTATGGTTTGGCGATGGCGCGCGGGCATATCCTTGCGGGCGATGCCGAGTACGTGCTCGTGATCGGGACAGAGACGCTCTCGCGCATCGTCGACTGGACTAACCGCGAAACTTGCGTTCTCTTCGGGGACGGCGCCGGGGCCGTGTTGGTGGCGGCAAGCGAGGTGCCCGGCGGCATCATGGCCGTCGACCTGGGGAGCGATGGCTCAGGCGGCAACACCCTGATCCTGCCCGCCGGCGGCAGCGCCATGCCCACCAGCCTGGAGACGGTCAGCAGTGGTCAACATTACATCAAGATGGATGGCAAGGCGGTCTTTCGCTTTGCCACGCGCGTGATGGCCGCTTCCACGCGCAAGGTGCTTGAGCGCGCTGGCTACACAACCGACGACATTGACCTCGTGGTGCCCCACCAGGCCAATATCCGTATTATTCAGAACAGTGTGCTCAACCAGCTCAAGATTCCACCTGAAAAAGTTTTTGTGAACCTGGAAAAATATGGCAACACCAGCACGGCCAGCATCCCGATAGCCCTATGCGAGGCTATCGAGGCAGGCAAGCTCAAGCCGGGCGACAAGGTGGTCTTCGTCGGTTTCGGCGCAGGGCTGACATGGGCGTCGTGTGCGATCGACTGGCGCACGCCGGTTGAAAAGCCCGAAGCGGATTGGTGGAAGAACACGCGGCGCCAGGCGACATACAGCGCAGCGGCGGCGCGCAGCATGTGGCGTCGCGCCGTGCGCTGGGTGTATGAAGTCCTGCCCGACCCCGAAGCGCCCGGACGCGGCGAGGGGCTCAAAGAAAAAGAACAGGCGGAGACGCCGGCCCGAGAATCTTCTTCGGAACGCGTCACGGATAGGCCTTGACCTACCGGCGATGTGTGGCAACCGATCAATGTGAGTCTTCACCGAGAACCGGTGAAGACTCGTCTTTTATGACCATCGGTTAAGGAGTGCTCAAGGGGCTTTCCGGCGCGCTGAGTGGGCTTTCTGGACCGGCGAGCGGGCTTTCCGGCTCCGCCAGCGGGCTTTCCGGGCTTGCGGCTTCAACAGCTGCGACCAGCGTAGCCGTGGGGGTGGGTGCAGGCGTCGGGGTGAACGTCGGCGTCGGAGGCGGAGTTGGCGTCGGTTCGTTCCCGCCGCCACAGGCCGCCGTCAGAAATGCAATCAGCAGAATGCTCGATAGAAAATGCAAAATGGTTCGGCTGCTCATCAAATTGTCCTCTTCTTGTCTAGCTTCCTTACAGAGTCATCCAATTCGTCGCCTCAGACTGCTCCGACAGCGTAGCAAAACACCGCAGAGCACGCGTCGCCCTTGACGAACGCTCTGCATCGTCGAAGTCTACAATATATCAGGGTGGGCGACCATTCACCAATCTGCGTCCTTTGCCATTGTCCCCCGATCGCACAAATGGCTCTTTCGCTTCGGTCGGTTCAGCTTTACGGTGCACAGACGAATTCGTCCTTTGTGGTAAGATATACGCGGGTCGCAGGCAGCGCAAAGGGCGTCGACGGTTTGTCTTTTGCCGTAATGCGCAGTGTTGATGCATCGATTTTTACAGTCGTCAAACAACACACATCTCGAGAAGAGAATGGTGAAACGGACGTCCACCTCGACTTTTGGCGTGAGCAAGCGCGAAGGGCATGACGCTTCCGCATTTTATAGCCGCCAAATGTTCCGGCGCAACGGCGAGCGCGCCCATCCAGCAAGTCCAGAAGACGATGCAGCGACGGAGTGCACTGCGCCTCCGGAGGCATGGGCCGATCGCATCTACTGTCAGTCCGCCGCTCAAATGACGCCGATCCCTGACAACGCCGTTGGGTTGGCGCTTACCTCGCCGCCCTACAACGTCGGCAAGGAATATGATGACGATCTCTCCTTCGAAGCCTATCTGACGTTGATCGAGGAGGTGGCGCGCGAAGTGCACCGCGTGCTCAGGCCGGGAGGGCGTTACGTCGTCAATATCGCCAACCTGGGGCGCAAACCCTACATCCCCCTTCACGCCTACTTCTATCAAAGACATATGGCGGTCGGCTTTCTGCCGATGGGCGAAGTGATCTGGCGCAAGGCGAAAGGCGCCAGCGGCAACTGCGCATGGGGCAGCTGGCAGAGCGCGCGCTCTCCGCGGCTGCGCGACATTCATGAATATCTGCTGGTGTTTGCCAAAGAGAGCTTCTCTCGACCTGATCGCGGCGAGTCTGACATCGAGCGCGAGGAATTTATGGCCGCAACGCTGTCGGTCTGGGAGATTGCACCGGAGTCGGCGCGGCGCGTGGGACATCCGGCGCCCTTTCCGCTGGCGCTCGCCGAACGCGTCGTCAAACTTTACTCTTACGTCGGCGATGTGGTGCTCGATCCCTTCGCCGGCTCGGGAACCACATGCGTAGCCGCCGCTCTGCACCGTCGTCACTATGTAGGCTTTGACATTGACCCTGTCTACTGCGCGCTGGCGGAGGAGCGCATCCGCAGCGCATTGGCTGCTCCTAAACCATCAGCCGGTCCTCCATCGACGCCTTCGTAGGCGCCTCCTATTCGAGACTCGCAGCCTGCTTTTTTTCGACGGATTCGCAAGTTCAGGCGTTGCGCCGTAAGCCTCGCAACCTTTTCCTCTGATCATAGATTTTCTCGCCTTGCCGGTGAAAGTTGCTCCGCTCAAACGCATTGGCTAAGCCAAATTGTGGCGGAATCTACAGAAAAATTCTTTATTCATCTTGTAAGATTGTACAAGTATTTGCTGCGTCTTGCACAACATTTGCGCAATCCCAAAATCATTCAAGTACACATGAGGAGAAAACCATGAAACAGCGAGAACGACGCATCCTTCAACTGTTGCTGGCGCTGCTTTTGGTCGTCGGCCTAGTGCCCGCCGCTCCCGCCTTTGCGCAGGATGCGGACATTGTAGACACGGCGATTGCCGCAGGCGACTTCAACACGCTGGTCACCGCTGTGCAATTGGCGGGGCTGGTCGAAGCGCTCAAGGGCGAGGGGCCCTTCACCGTATTTGCGCCGACGGACGAGGCGTTTGCCAAGCTGCCGCCCGACGTCCTGCAGGCGGCGCTCGACGACCCGGAAGGGCTGTTGACACAGGTGTTGCTCTATCACGTCGTAGCGGGCAAAGTGATGTCAAGCGACCTCAGCGATGGTTTGGAGGTAGCGACGCTACAGGGTGAAAGCGTGAAATTCACGCTGAGCGATGGCGCAGCGATGGTCAATGACGCTAATATCATTGCCGCCGACATCGAGGCTTCTAACGGCGTCATCCACGTCATTGACACCGTCATCTTGCCGCCGAGCATCGTTGCAGCGGCTGCCGCTGCCGAGGAAGCGGCTGAGCCTGTCGCCACGCCTGCGCCGGCGGAAGAGTTGGCCGACATCGTTGACACCGCCGTTGCTGCGGGCAGCTTCAACACGCTGGTCGCTGCAGTGCAGGCAGCAGGCCTCGTCGATGCGCTGCGCGGTCCGGGCCCCTTCACCGTATTTGCCCCCACCGACGATGCTTTCGCAAAGCTGCCGGCGGGGACCATCGATGCGTTGCTGGCTGATCCGACGGGTGACCTGACGCAGATTCTGCTCTATCATGTGGTGCCGGGCAAAGTGATGTCAACTGACCTGAGCGACGGCCTGGAGGCGGCCACTCTGCAGGGCGGCGCAGTAGTCTTTACCCTGGCTGAGGGCGTCGCCAGGGTCAATGACGCCGATATCATTGCCGCTGACATCGAGGCTTCTAACGGAGTCATTCATGTGATCGACAGTGTGCTTTTGCCGCCTGCTGCCGAAGGCGAGCCTGCCGCTGAGACCACGCCGACGCCGGCGGAGGAGCCGCCGGTGCTGCTGCCGGTCACCGGCGGCGAGTCTGGCGGCGGGCTGAGTGCACTCCTGGCCGCAGGTTTGATCCTTCTTGCGGTCGTCGGTTTTGCCTTTGCCTGGCGGCGACGACTGGCGTAATTCCGCAATTGGGCTGCTATTGAAAAAGAAAGATGGGCGAGTGCACTCGCCCATCTTTCTTTTTCTGGCCGCTGCGGAGATGAAGCCACCGCTTCTCACAT
>CALFWA010000088.1 GCA_937928035.1 uncultured Caldilinea sp.
ACCTTTCGCCAACATCCTCGCCAACACGCGGCGTTCATGCTCGGCGAAGCTGCGCACCGGCGCCAACCATTCCCAGGTGAAACACTCTTCGCCGTAAAGCTCCCACAGCAACGCCAGCGCCACGCGACGCGGTTCGCGCACGGCGGCCTCGCCGCCAGGGAGGCGAAACGGGCGCAAGCGCGCCACGCGCTGAAAAGCTGCAGCGTCGCCCAACAGACACTCTCCTCCCCAGATTGTCCCATCCACCCCGTATCCCGTTCCATCCCAGATCAGCCCCAACGCCGGACCGGAAACTTCGTTGTCGGCCAGACAAGCGGCGAGGTGGGCGTGATGGTGTTGCACCGGAATGAGCTGAGGTCGAGCGTCCGCATGAGGGTTGGGCCTGGTGATGTTGCGTGCACCGATTGAATTGCTCGCCCACTTTGTTGAAAGATATTCGGGATGCATGTCGTGGGCGATGGCGGTGGGCTGCGCCTCATAGAGACGCAGGAAGTCTGCAATGACGCGCCGGAAGGCCTCGAAGGCGGGCGCCGTCTCCAGATCGCCGATGTGCTGGCTGAGAAAGATCTGTTCGCCGACGCTGAGCGCCACCGTGTTTTTCAGATGCGCGCCGACCGCAAGGATCGTCGGCAGCGGGTGGGGGGCGCGCACCGGCATGGGCGCATAGCCGCGCGCGCGACGCAGCAGCTGCGGCAGCCCATCGACCAGCCAGAGCACGCTGTCATCGGCGTGGCGGGCGATCGGTCGGTTGTGGATCAGGAAACAATCGGCGATGGCGCCCAATCGCTCGAAAGCCTCCCATTCGTCGACGCAGATCGGCTCATCGGTCAGGTTGCCACTGGTGGCCACGATAGGAAAGTCGAGCGCCTCCAAAAGCAGATGATGAAGCGGCGTGTAGGGCAACATCACGCCCAGGTCTGGGTTGTCCGGCGCCACTGCCTCGGCGACAACGGCTCCCGCCCGCTTGGGCAAGAGAAGGATCGGCGCCGCCTGGGACTGCAACAGGCCGGCTGCGGCGGGCGTCACCTCACACAGTGCGGCGGCCTGCTCCAGGGTGCGCGCCATCACCGCCAGCGGTTTGGTGGGGCGCTGTTTGCGCTCGCGCAACTTCTGGACGGCGGCGGCGTTGCGTGCGTCGACGATCAGGTGAAAGCCGCCCAGCCCTTTGACGGCGACGATGGCCCCGCTCCGGATCGCCGTCGCTGCAGCGCGCAGTGCGCTCTCTCCCTCAGCGCTGAAGGACCATGCGCCGTAAGTCTGCGGCCAGCCGGCGAGCGAGGGCTGAGCGACTGGGGGAGATTCACCCTCGAGCTTTGCATCGCTTCTGGTGTAAAAGGCCACCTGTGGCCCGCAGAGGGCGCATGCGTTCGGCTGCGCGTGAAAACGGCGGTCGGCCGGATCGTTGTATTCGCGAGAACACTCCGGACAGAGCGCGAAGGCGCGCATCGTCGTGTTGGGACGATCGTAGGGAAGCGCTTCGATGATCGTGAAGCGCGGCCCGCAGTTGGTGCAGTTGATAAAGGGGTAGCGATAGCGGCGATCGGCCGGATCGAAAAGCTCTGACAGGCAATCGGCGCAGGTCGCCAGGTCGGGCAAGATGAGCGTGGTGCGCGCGCCGACGGCTTCGGAATGGCGAATCTCGAAGCGTTCGTAGCCGACCGGCGTCAGCCAGGCATGGCGCAAGTGCGTGATGCGGGCGATGGCGGGCGCTTCTGCGGGAAGGCGTTCGAGGAACTGGCGCAGCTGCTCTTCTGCGCCTTCCACCTCGATGAAGACCCCGTGCGTGTCATTCAACACCCAGCCGGTCAGATGCAGCCCTGTTGCCAGCCGGTAGATGAAAGGGCGAAAGCCGACGCCCTGTACGGCGCCGGCGATCTCCACGCGCAGGCGGCTCTGGAGGCGGTCGGTGGGGGGCGACTTCGATGCGTCGGCTTGCATACCCCTCTCGTCGTTGCTCGTCAGATTCCCGAAAAGGCGGAAAAACCGCCGTCCACCGGCACGACGATGCCGGTCACGAAGCGAGATGCGTCGCTGGCCAGCCAGATGGCGGTTCCGATCAACTCCTCCGGCTCGCCGTAGCGACGCATCGGCGTGTGGTCGAGGATCGCCTGGCCGCGCGGGGTGTTGGAGCCGTCGGGGTTGAGCAGCAAGCTGCGGTTCTGCTCGCCGATGAAAAAGCCCGGGGCAATGGCGTTGACGCGCAGCCCTTCGCCGTATTTGAGCGCCAGCTCCACCGCCAGCCAGCGCGTGAAGTTGTCGATGGCCGCCTTGGCTGCGCCGTAACCGAGCACGCGCGTCAGCGTTCGCTGCGCCGCCATCGATGAGACGTTGATGATGACGCCGCTGCCTTGCGCCGCCATTGGTTCGCCGAAGATTTGCGTAGGCAGCAGCGTGCCGGTCAGGTTGAGCTGCACCACGCGCTCGAAGTCGGCCGGTTGCATGTTGAAAAAGGTGAGATCGCCGACGATGGTGGCGCCCGGCATGTTCCCTCCCGCTGCGTTGAGAAGGATATCGACGCGGCCGTAGCGCTCCAGCAGCTGTTGACGCGCTGCCAGCAGCGAACCCACGTCGAGAACGTCGGCGGGCAGCGGCATCGCTTTGCCGCCGGCGTCGAGAATGCGCTGCGCCGCTTCTTCAGCCTTCTGCGCCCGTCGGCCTAGGATCGCCACGCGCGCGCCAGCTGCTGCGAAACCGCGTGCGATTGCACCGCCTAACACGCCTGTGCCGCCGGTGACGACGGCGACTTTGCCTGCTAAACTGAATTGTTCGAGCGTAAAAAGAGCCATCGTTGCTCCCGTCCTGAAAGGTTTGCGTAGAAGGGTTTGCGTCAAATTTTCCGATGCCAACAGTCTGTCGACGGATATTGTACATCACCACACAGAGACGGGTCCGTGCCGGAAGCGCCAGATGGGAAAAAGCTGGCAGAGACCAACAGTGTTCAGTCTGTGTCATGGGGCTTCATCGTCGACCCTCCCCACCGGGCAAAACTTCGATAAAGTCCATCCCTTCTTCGAGAAGAAGCCGCTGCACCTGAGCGTCGTACATGCCTAAAATGATGCGCTCCCAGGTGGAAGGCAAATTCTCGAATCGATAGATGTCTTCCACACAGTCGCCGGGGCGCCAGGTCGAGGTCGGATAAGCGCCCTCCTGCGGCCAACGATCGATCTGAGCGACGACCTGCCTGTGCGCGTTGAGCGCCTGCACGAAGACTGTATAGTCGGCATGCACGATGCGATCGGTCGTCCACAGCAAGCGCACCGTCAGCGCCTCATCGGCGATCAGGGGTGCAGTCTCGACGTCGAGAAGCTGGATACCATTCTGCCAGCGCGCCTGCGGCGTCGCATGGACCGGACAAGTCGGCGCAACGAGGTTGACACGCATGCGGGCCAATCGGACGACGTCGTCGATGGGCTGCCCATCCGGGTCAAGGATAGCGAGGCGACGCCCCGGGTCATCATACGGATAGAAGCCGACCGTGAGCGTCGCCAGCGCCTCGGTCGTGGTTGGCCTCGGGCGGAGCCAGTAAGAGTCCCGAAAGGGTGCGCCGGGAATCCACTGCGGCGTGGGATGCTTGCCTGCAACCGGCACCCCGTCAAATTGATAAAGCATTTCTCCGTGCTCATCGGTCAGGTGAATGAACAGCGTGAAAAACTCTTCGATGGGGCGATGAGTTGTCCAGTAGAGCGTCAGCGGCAGCGCCTCTGCGGCGTTGATTGTCGCCCCTTCAGGGAAATCTGCGCCGAGCAGTTCGATGCCGTGCTCAAACCGAGCGTGCACCGGCCGATCTGGTTCGACTGGCTCCTGAATAGGCTGAGGAAGACGATAGGCGTCCGCCAGAACGCTGAGCTGCGAAATAGCCAACAGCAGAAAAAGCACCGGAATCATCGCCAGCATCGGTCGGCGCAGCCGCGCCGGAAGAAGCGCCCGCCATCCCAGCGCCAGCAGCAGTGCGATCGGCGCGATGGCCGGATAGAGGAGCCGTCCCTGCGCCGTGAAATTGACCAGTCGCATCCAGTTGAAGAAGCTGAGCAAAATGCCAACTGTCCAGAGCAATGACAATGCCAACGCAAACGTCGTCCGGCCTGCGCAGTCGCTCGAGGGTTGTGAACGGTGGCGCAGGGTGAGACGAAGCGCACAGATAAGCAACCCAACCGGCGCCATCAGCGTTACAATCTGCATCGTCTGCAAGATGTGCGGCGGCGAGAGCACACCGTAGCCAAATTCCCCCCAGAAAGATTGCTGCACCAGCGGAAGCTGCGCCAACATCTGCTCGAACGAGAGCGGTTGCGGCCGCGCAAGGTCGGGCAGCGCGGCCAGCATCGGCGCAAGCGGAACCGGTTGATGGTAAAGCCACAGGTTGCGGGCATACCAGAAGCCGGCGACAGTGAAGGCGCCTGCCGGCAACGCCATCGCGCGCCCATTGCGTCGCAACGCCGTCAACAAAATGAACAGCGCAGGCAGACCCAACGCAAGGTTGCTGTATTTCGTGAGCGCAGCCACCCCCAACGCGCAACCCGCCCACCACCAGCCCCAGGTGCGCTCCGGTGCAGCGGCGGCGCGCACCAACAGCCACATGGCGAGGGTGGCCGTCCCCGCCGCCCAGGCGTCGTTGGTGATGGTGGCGGCGCTGAAAAGAAAGCGAGGATTAAATGCCACGATGCTGGCCGCGGCGAACGCCAAGATCGTCTCCCCAGGAAAGAGCGTGCGCGCCAGCAGAAAGGTTGCGCAGAGAGCGAGGACGCCGCCCAGGGCGGAGACAAGGCGGGCAATCCAGACCGGCAGACGCGCCTCCCACGGCGCCTCGTGCACCGTGGCCGTGGCGCGGAAGGTAAGTCCCTTAAGATATTGCGGGTTTGGGCGCAGCAAGTCCATCCCCCTTTCGACCGGCGTTCCTGCGCTCGCCAACGCCGCTAGCCCATAGTACAGCGGGGGCTGCTGCACCAACTGATGGGAGATGGCGGCGTGCTCTTCGTCGATGGAGGGCAGGCTGCGCGTCTGACGGAGGTGGACGATGTAGCTGTAGTGGGCGCCGGCGTCCGGCGCCTCAAAGGGCGGCGTAAGCGCCGCATATCCTCCGACAAGCCCTAAAAAGACCAGGCTCAGCAGCCACAACGCTGTCTGAGCGCGTCGTGGCTCGCCGGAGGCGTGGTCGCCCTCTTCAGCGGCGAAGAGGCCGCCTGCACGAGAGAGGAACGGCGGTCGCCTATCGCCGCCATCATGGCCGGAAAGCTGCGCCGGGGGCTTCTTCACGTCGAACGTCGTTGCTCCTGCTGGGCCAGACCGCTTAATAAGAGTTGAATGAGCAGCGGATTTTGAGATGCAGGCAATGACCGCATTTGGCGCAAGAGGGTGGCCGCCTGCTCCGAGGCCTTTTGATCGCCGGCGATAGCGAGCCAGAGCGCCTGCGCCCTGAGAGCATCCGTCATCCCTTCCAGAAACGCTTCTCGTTGCGGCGATGCCTCGATCTCGTAGAGAATGTGATTGATGAAGCCGCGGGCATGGTCTTGCGACAGAGGAGTGGGCAGCGGCGGCAACATGCTCCAGACGTTGCTCGCCCACTTTGTCCAGACGCGCATGGCTGGATGCTCGAGAAGCTGGGCTGCTATGTGCGCCAGCTCTTCCGGGTTCGACCGACCGGAATCAACCTCGGCTTCTTCGTTGAAGAAAGATCGGTATGGCTCTGGCAAGGCGGGGGCGGCGAACTGCCAGAGCAAATCGTTGTACAGCTTGTATTCGCCGGGCAATTCGGCGCTTTCTTTTTGTCTCCAGTGGGCCTCCAGCGCGCGCTGCAGTAACCAGCGTCCGGCGTCAAAGGGCGCCTCCAGGAGGAGGCCATGCGCCTCTTCCGACGGCTCAAGAGGGATGAGTTCGCCGATCGGTCTTTGAGGAGGCAGCTGGGCGTCGTCGATGTTCTCGGCGCCGGAACAGCCAAAGACGCCGAGATGCAAAACGACCCTCACCCAGAGGAGAACGCCATCGCTGCGGTTCTGCGCGCTGGCGTTGCGAACGAACCAGAGAACGCAATGTCCGCTGGCGTCGCACGGGCCGAGCAGGACGCGCCAGCCTTCGGGCGAGGGCGGTTGATAGCGCTTGCCTGTGAATTGGAGCTTGCGAAGGCTCCGCTGCGCCTGCTCAGCAAGCGCCGGCGGCAAGGTGAAGGCCAAAGTGTGAAGGGCGCGCAAGGCCTGAGAGGCGGAGTCGAGCGCCGCCAGCGCCGATAACCGCTCCAGAGCGGCGCGGGCGACCGAGCTTCTTCGATCCTGGGCGATCAAACGCAACAGCTCGACGCGATCCCCAGGCGCCACCCGGTCGAGCAGATCGAGCACCATGAAGGCGACGTCGACGCCATGCTCCTGCATCTGCGTCACATACTCCAGCAAGATGTGACGGTTGGCGCGCCCCTCCTCGAGCGCCTCTTGCAGGCTCTGCATAGCGATATCGTTGTTGCCGGCCAGGTCGCCGATCAGCGCGGGCGATACCGTTTCACCCAGGTAGCGTTCCAGAATCAGTTGGGCGCTGACGCGTTCGAGGGGCATCCTCTGTCGGTTGCCCACCACCTCGCGCAGCCGCGGCGCGATTATCTCAGGAGGCAACAACGCACAGAGATGGCCCAAACCGCCGCGCATCTGACTGTTGGCCTCGCCGAGATGGCGCAACACGGCGCCAGCCAACCGATCGGCCGGGAAGCGCTCGACCAACTCCTGCGCTATGGCGATTAGTTCCGCCTCTGTCGTTGCGTCCCTCAGCGCCTGAATGGCTGCCTCGATCTGGCGTCGCTCGTGAAGATTTTGGATGATTCCTCCGTCGCTCATGACATTCTAGCTTATCTGCGCACGCAGGCATCTGTCAAACCGCCTGTCCCGCCTCTTGTTCATCAGCCCCTTGGCTGTTCCGACTCGCCCGATCGATGGTACAATGATCTCAAATCTTTTCTTGGAATCCATGTGCATCAGAAAAAAAACAAACCATGACGAACGACAACTTGACATTACAGACCCAAACGACGCAGATTCCTCTTGCCGTACAACTGTACACGCTGCGCAACCTCTCGCTTGACGCCGACGCGCTGCTCGGCGAAGTGGCGGCGGCGGGCTACGCAGGCGTTGAGCTGGCGGGCAATCTCGGCTTGGACGCCGGTTCGCTGCGCGCCCTGCTCGAAAAACACAATCTCAAGGCTGTCTCTGCGCACGTGCCGCTGCAGACGTTGGAAAATGACCTGCCCGACGTTGTCCGTTTTCACAAAATCATCGGCAACGACACCCTGGTTGTGCCCTGGATCGCCGAATCCGAACGCTCGAAATCTGCGGAAGGATGGAAAGCGCTGGGGAAACGCCTGGAGCGCCTGGGGCGTCGCCTGCGCACGGCGAACATGCGGCTGCTCTACCATAACCACGACTTCGAGATGATCCTCATCGATGGAAAGCCCGCCATCGCCTGGCTGCTGGAGGCGGCCTCGCCGGACTATCTCGGCTTCGAGCCGGATGTGGCCTGGATTGTGGCCGGGGGACAGGATGCAGCCTCCATGCTCCGGCAATACAGCGGTCGCGTGCCGCGAGTTCATGCCAAGGACCTGGGCGACAACGAAGCGGAGCGCGGCCTGGCGGACGTAGGCAGCGGACGTCTTGATTGGGACGTTATTTTGCCGGCGATCGAGGCCGCCCATGCAGAATGGATCGTCGTAGAGCATGACCTGCCGACCGATCCGCTCGCCAGCATCCGGCGCAGCTACGCTTTTCTCGCCGAGAAATTGAAAGCCTGATCGACGAGGGAAAGAAGATGGCGCGCACCGCAATGTTTGCAGGGCTGGTCTTTGATCAAAACGGCCGCGTCGCCGAAGTGGCGCACGTCGGCGAAAATGCCTGCTACGTGGTCTACGAAGGCGATTTCAAGCGGCACATCGACGCTGAAATCGTCGATCGGCAGGTGTTGCGTTTCATGCGACAACAGGTCGAAGGCAGCCGCGACCTTGCCGTCGGCGCCATTTTGGAAATGATCGGACGCGACGATCTGTTTACGAAGGCGGCGGTCGAATCAACCATCGAACACATGGAGGATGCTGTCGGTCAGCCGATCCCCGAGGAAGCGCGTCAGTGGCTCGGAATGTTGGGGTTCAAAATTATCATTGACGAACAGGGGACGGTGGTTGACATTCAGATGCCCGCCGGCAGCGTCAATGAGGGCGAATAGAACTCGTCCGTCGTTGTAAGCCGTCATTACAACCGACGACTGCGAAGAAGCGGGAACCCTATCCTGGGTTCCCGCTCAATACGTTTGCGCGTCTATTGCATCAGCATCTGCTCAAGCGTGTCGGCCACCTGCGCGTAGATCGGCGAATCGCCGCGGTTGAGGCGTATCTGGCTGGCGACGCGACGCACGAGGCCGGGGTTGACTTCGGCGAGCGCGGTGCTCATGGAGTACCAGAGGCTGCACAACTCGGGCGATTCATGGGTGGCGGCGCGCACGGCGATCTCGGCGGGCGTGGTGGCGTTCAGAGAGGGGTTGCCAGCGTTCAGGCCCAATTCCCGCCAGGCGTTGACCCAGTAGTACGAGAGCATCGGGTTGATCAGGCCGCGCATCCGGCTCCACAGGGGATCATCCTCCTGCACCAGGAAGAAGAAGGCCAGATAGTACGGCCGAGAATGGGCGTAATCGCGATGAATCTGTGAAAGCTCTCCGGCCCGCACGGAGGCGTAAGAGGCCATATACCAGCGCAGGTCTTCGAGGGTTGCGCCCGGTTCTCCCGCCTCCACTGCATCCCATTGCAGACGACAGGCCATCAGATAGCTGCGCGCCGAGGCGGCGAAATCCTGGGAGCGTTGCAGCATCGCCGTCTTCGCTAGGGAACGCGCCTTTTCGATGCCGCGCGGCATGTTGTCGGGAAGCTGGACATTTTCGATGTCATAGATGATCGGCTGCAGCGCCGGTTCGTCGGCGAAGGGAATCGAGCTGTGGCCGGGCAACACATAGCGGCCATCCACCTCGAGAATCAGCCCGCGCTGCTGGAGATCTTCCAACAGGCTGTCGATGTACTCGGTGTGTTCGCCGTCGTTGAGCAGAATGAGGGCCAGCTCTGTTTTATCGATCTCCAACCCGGCGTTGACGACGGCGTAGACGAACCCCGACTCGGCGCGGCGCACAAAGGTCGCTTCACTGTCGATGTCGGGGCTGAGCCAGACCGGAACGTGCACCGAGGCCACCTGATCGCGGTAGTCGAAGGCGCGTTGCCGGAAGCCCATCTGCCAGATCTGGCGGAGCGTCGTCTTGCTGCGGATCAACCCTTGATTTTCATACCGTTCACAAAGCTCATCGAGCAGCTCATCGGTCGTGCGTTCGCCCGGGCGCTCACTCAGCTCTCGGTAGATGTCGCGCAACACATCGCGGCGCGTGGCGAAGTCCACCGACGTCATTTTGAGCCGGGTAAAAATCTGGTTGTACTGTTGCC
>CALFWA010000089.1 GCA_937928035.1 uncultured Caldilinea sp.
AGAAACGGCATGCCTGGATATTGTTCATGAATTTGATTGCGCCAATCGATCGCCTGCGCCGGAATCAAAGGGGCGTCGACCAGGATGATTCCCTCCTCCGTGTAGATGAACCCTGGCGTGCATCCTCGGTAGTGGGTATTGATGAAGACGCCGGGCGCCAGCTCCTCGCGCTGCCCCAGTCCCGTCACCCCGATGCGAACTGCGCTTCGTCTGCGCGCCATAGCAATCTTTCCTCGCACCTTTACCAGCCTGATACTGCGTCAGCCGCCCGGATCGTGCGTCCGTTTCGGCCTGTCTTCAGTTCTAATCTAATTGCAAAGTATAGCCGAAGAAATGAGTTTCGTCAAAGCGTTCAAATTTATGTCAAGTAATGGTTCGACGCCATTATGATGAACTATGAAGTTAATCTTGCGATAACCTGGGTGTGTTAAACTTCTTTAGAAGCACGGATGCGGGCGCCATGAGTGCAAATGTCCCGTCGTTTAGTGTAAGTATGACACGACCTTTGCACAGGGCGCTGTGGTATACTTAGAGATTGTGGGTCGTTCGGAAAATCTGGATGATGCGACCTCTTGTTCACAGCAGACGCTGAAAATAGGGAATGGGATTTCACTCTTTGCATCTCATCTTCGCCCCTATTTTCGGACGACAACTCCAACAACACAGAAACGGTGAATGTTTATGAAGCGAATCGGCGTGATGACCAGCGGCGGAGACGCGCAGGGAATGAACGCAGCGTTGCGCGCAGTCGTGCGCGCCGGGCTGGATCGCGGCCTGGAGGTGCACGCCATCTACGAAGGCTATCGTGGGTTGGTGGAGGGCGGGGAGCTGATTCGCCCTATGAACTGGAACAGCGTGGGCGGCATCTTGCAGCTCGGCGGAACGATCATCGGCACGGCGCGCTGCGCAGAATTTCGCACGCGGGAAGGACGCGTGCGCGCGGCCGCTAACTTGATCCGACGCGGCATCGACGGCCTGGTGGTTATCGGCGGCGACGGCAGCCTGACCGGCGCCGATGTGCTGCGCTCCGAATGGCCGGGGATTCGCCAGGAACTGCTCGACGCCGGACAGATCAGCCGCGAAGAGTACGAGGCTTATCCCTATCTGGCGATCGTGGGACTGGTCGGCTCCATCGACAACGACATGTGGGGCACAGACATCACGATCGGCGCCGACAGCGCGCTGCATCGCATCACTTACGCCGTGGACGCCATCAGCAGCACGGCGGCCAGCCACCAACGCACCTTTGTGGTCGAGGTGATGGGACGCAACTCCGGCTATCTGGCGCTGATGAGCGCGTTGGCGACCGGCGCCGACTGGGTCTTGATCCCCGAAAGCCCGCCCGACGTCGAAAACTGGGAAGAGAAGATGTGTCAGGTGCTGAAGGCAGGACGCGCAGCCGGACGGCGCGATAGCATCGTCATCGTGGCCGAAGGCGCCATCGACCGCAACGGCGCCAAAATTACGGCGGACTACGTGCGCCAGGTGTTGGAGCATCACCTGCATGAAGATGTGCGCACCACTATCCTGGGGCATGTGCAGCGCGGAGGGGCGCCGAGCGCCTATGACCGCACGATGAGCACGCTGGTAGGTGTAGCTGCTGTCGACGAGTTGCTGAACGCCACCGCCGATTCCACGCCGCAGTTGATCGGCGTCAAGGGCAACCGCGTGACGCGACTGCCCTTAATGGAGTGTGTGGAAAAGACGCGCGCTGCCAACGCTGCCATCAAGGAATGCAATTTCGCCAAGGCCATGGAGCTGCGCGGTCGCGGTTTCCAGGAATCCTTCCAGATTCTGCGCACGCTGGTACGTGCGCTGCCGCATGAGCCGAAGGTGGGGCAGCGACGGCTCACGCTGGCCGTGCTCACCGCCAGCGCGCCTGCGCCAGGCATGAACACGGCCGTACGCGCGGCGGTGCGGCTGGGTCTTGACCGTGGCCATTATCTGCTGGGCGTCAACAACAGCTTCTTCGGCCTGATCAACGACGATATGCGACCCTTTAAATGGATGGACGTAGACGGTTGGGCATCGATGGGCGGCTCCGAGCTGGGTACCAATCGGCATGTTCCCAGCGGCAAAGATTTTTACGCCATTGCGCGCACAATCGAAGAGCGGCAGATCGATGGTTTGCTCATCATCGGGGGGTGGGCCGGCTACCTGTCGGCGCTGCGTCTGATGCATGAACGAGAAAATTTTCCAGCCTTCGAGATCCCGATCATCTGCCTGCCGGCGTCCATCAACAATAACCTGCCCGGCAGCGAGCTGAGCGTCGGCGCCGACACTGCGCTCAACAACATCGTGGATGCTGTCAACAAGATCAAACAGTCGGCAGTGGCCTCGCGACGCTGCTTCGTGGTGGAGGTCATGGGCAAATATTGTGGTTATCTGGCGCTGCTGAGCATGGTGGCCACCGGCGCCGAACGCGCCTACCTGCATGAGGAAGGTGTCACGCTCAAAGATCTTTATGAAGATGTGATGTTGCTGAACACAGGCTTTGAACACGGCAAGCGACTCGGCGTGATGATCCGCAACGAGCGGGCGCATCCACTTTATACGACGCAATTTATGGCCAACTTGTTCGAGGCGGAAGGAGGCGATCTGTACGAAGTGCGCACCTCCGTGCTAGGACATCTCCAACAGGGCGGTGATCCCTCTCCGTTTGACCGCATCCTGGCCACGCGCTACGCCTATCGCTGCATCAACTTCCTGGAGGAAGAGGCGCTGGCCAGGCGTGACACCGTTGCCTGCGTCGGCGTACAAGGCAGTCAATACCACATCACACCGCTGGAAGATGTCATTCGGCAGTATGATATGAAGCTCGAGAGACCCAAGGAGCAGTGGTGGATGACGCTGCGCCCGATTGCGCAGATGCTTGCCCAACCCGGACCGCAATATTATCAACGGCGCAATGGGAATTAAACGCAATGAGGGGTGAGCACAAAGAGAATTAAACACAAATCAACGGGCCAAAAGTTTTTGTACACCGCTCTATTTTATAAAATTGGAACGTCATTTATCGATTCCAACATCATCGCAAAGAAGGAAAAAGATCATGAGTGTAAACAATCCCACATCAACCAGTTTCGGCGCCGTTTCCTTCGACGGACATCAGCACGATGAGAACCCTCTCCACATTGCCCAACGGCAGATCGAGCGCGCATGCGAGGCGTTGAATCTGCCGACGACGGCGCGTAAGTTGCTGCGCCGACCGCTGCGCGAGTTTCATGCCATGCTCTCGGTGCAGATGGACGACGGCTCGGTGGAGGTTTTTCCGGCCTACCGCGTACAATGGAACGACGCCCGCGGGCCGGGGAAAGGCGGCATCCGCTTTCACCCGCAGGAGACGGTCGACACGGTGCGGGCGCTGGCGGCGTGGATGACGCTGAAGACGGCGGTGATGGACTTGCCGCTGGGCGGCGCCAAAGGCGGCGTGATCTGCGACCCAAAGCACCTTTCTAAATCGGAGCTGGAGCGCCTGAGCCGCGCCTACATTCGTGCGATGTCACAGGCGATCGGCCCGGACATCGACGTGCCGGCGCCGGACGTCTACACGACGCCGCAGGTAATGGCCTGGATGATGGACGAATACGAGTCGATCTTCTCGCGTCGGCAGCCTGGCGTCATCACCGGCAAACCGCTGTGCGTGGGCGGCAGCATCGGCCGCAACGACGCCACGGCGCGCGGAGGCATTTATGCGGTGCGTGAGGCCGCCAACCTCCTCAAGATTGACCTGAAGGACAAAACGGCGGCGATTCAGGGCTATGGCAACGCTGGCAGCTACGCCCATCAGTTGGCGGTCGAACTGCTGGGCATGCGGATCGTTGCGGTGAGCGACAGCCGGGGCGGGGTTTATGCGCCGGAAGGTCTCGACTATCGCAAGGTGCAGGAGCACAAACAGCGCACCGGTTCGGTCGTCGGTTATCCGGGCGCGCAGCCGATCAGCAACGAAGAACTGCTTGAACTAGAAGTTACAGTGCTCTTCCCATCGGCGCTGGAGAACGTCATCACGGAGCGCAACGCCGAATGCATCCGCGCGCAAATCATCGCCGAGCTGGCCAACGGTCCAACGACGCCTGAGGCGGATGAGATTCTCCATCGTCGCGGCGTCTTTGTGCTGCCGGACATCTTATGCAACGCCGGCGGCGTCACCGTCAGCTACTTTGAGCAGGTTCAAAACGCGTCCAACTTCTATTGGGACGAAGCGACCATCCATCGTCTGCTCGACGAACGCATCACCAACGCCTTCGCCACTATGCATCAGACGGCAATCGAGTACGGGGTGCACAACCGGCTCGGCGCACACATCGTGGCGGTCAAGCGCGTGTACGAGGCAATGAAAGTGCGCGGCTGGGCGTAAAAAGGAAGACAATCTCCCAGGACGCTTCCCTCCTTAAAGATGGCGCCTAAGCAGCGTTGGTGCTATACTAAAGGGTGAACTCTACCAAACCGTTTACAGACAGGACGACGTTTCGATCTCTCCAAGATGAAGTGTTGCAGGGAGGCAACAGCTTTCGGATCGAATGATCAACGGGGATAAACGTCTCTGTTTTTATCAACAATCATAAAAATGATTTGATTCGAAAAAGGAGAGAGTTCTATGAAAATTGGCGTTTTGACCGGCGGGGGCGATGTTCCCGGCTTGAATCCCTGCATCAAAGCTGTCGTCGAACGCGCTATCGACGAAGGACACGAGGTGATCGGCATCCGCCGCGGATGGGCGGGGCTCCTTTATCTAAATCCAGATGACCCAGAGACTTACGACAAATGTTTCGTAAAGCTCGATAAAAACAAAGTCCGCACGATCGACCGCACGGGCGGTACCTTCCTGCACACTAGCCGCACCAATCCAGCCAACGTGAAACCCAAAGACGTGCCGGCTTTTCTGCGCGATCCGAATAAACCCGAGACGGACGAAAAGGCGCGGCTCGATTTTACGCCGCACGTGTTGAAGAACCTGGAGTTTCTGGGCATTGACCGCCTCATCCCGATCGGCGGCGACGACACGCTCAGTTTCGGCGAACGGCTGCACAGCGAAGGTTTCCCAGTGATCGCCATCCCCAAGACGATGGACAACGACGTGTACGGCACTGACTATTGCATCGGCTTTGGCACGGCGGTCACGCGCAGCGTGCAGTTTATCCATCAGCTCCGCACCAGCGCCGGCTCGCATGAGCGCATCGCCGTGATCGAGCTGTTCGGACGCAACAGCGGCGAGACCAGCCTGATCAGCTCCTACCTCGCCAGCGTGGATCGCGCCATCATCTCCGAGGTCCCCTTCGACGTCGAAAAGCTGGCGGAGCTGATCATGCGAGACAAGCGGGCAAACCCGAGCAACTACGCCATGGTAACGATCAGCGAAGGCGCCCACTTCATCGGCGGTCAGGTGATCGAATATGGTGAGGCGGACGCCTACGGCCATCGCAAGCTGGGCGGCATCGGCATGCTTACCGGCGAGGCGCTCAAAAAGCTGACAGGTGAAGACATCATCTATCAGCAGCTTTCCTACCTGATGCGCTCCGGCGCGCCGGACGCGCTCGACCTGATGGTTGCCGTTAACTATGCAAACCTGGCCGTGTCGCTCATCACCAGCGGCGTCAGCGGGCGCATGGTGGCACTGCGCGACGGCACCTACACGCACATCCCGATGAGCACCGTCACCAGCGGCGTCAAGCGCGTGGACGTGGGCGAGCTCTACGACGTCAACGAGTATCGCCCCAAAGTGCGCCACGTGCTCGGCAAGCCGATGTTCCTGTATTAATTCCAAGCGCGCGGTTGGCTGAGATTTTTGCGTGAAATCCACCTTCCAGGGGCTTGATGATTTTTAACAAATACTCTGACGATCACGGCAAGTCATTTCAAGTGTGGCTCCCAACGACGCATGCCTGGCAGACCGCAAGATTTTGGATGAATTAATTGAGGAAGCCCAGCTCGTAGCTGCGTTCCAGATGACCAGAACCGTTTGTTAATTTCTATGAGCTCCCTGGATGGTGGACTGCAAAAAAGCGCTGCGAGGCCCGCTCCTTCGTCCGGAGGGGCGTCTGCAGCCGTCTGTGGAGAGACGATGGGTCCTGATTTTAGGAAAGGAAACTCAAAATGATTTACGAGAGCGTATATGAACTCAGACAAGACTTGAAAGATGC
>CALFWA010000090.1 GCA_937928035.1 uncultured Caldilinea sp.
GATCGTTCTCCTTCAGATTGTTGGCGATGGCGATGTCCTGCCAGTCCAGGCCGTAGCGCACGGCGATGCCGGAGAGCGTGTCGCCCGGCGCCACCGTGTACTCCATGCCACCCGGGGGCGCCCGTTGCACAGAAGGCGCGCTCGTTGAGGAGCGCGCAGCCACAGAGACAGGCGGGCTTCCGTCGGCGTTGCCGAAGACGGTGACGAACAGATAAAAACCGTTTGGCGCCATGCCGGCGCCGACGCCGATGTCGTCCCAGTGGCCGCCGAGAATATTGACGCGATGAATCCAATCGTTCATCCACCAGACGATGGCGCGCTCCGGCGAGCGGACGGCCACCCAATTCTCGCTGACCGAGCTGCCGCCGTAGCCGACGCGCGCCGCGCGTGTGCGCACATTGCTGCCGTCGCTGCCGTAGTGCCCCCAGTTGCCGTTGGCGATGATGTCATCCACGTGACGTTGAGCCGCCAGCGTCAGCGCAGGATCGAGGCGGAGGGGCGGCAGGTCGTTGTTGACGCGCGCCTGGTTGACGTCGTTGAAAATCTGCTGTGCTTCTGCACTCAGTTGGACGGCTACATCCTCCTGCGCGCGAAGCGGCGCAACGTGCAGGAATGCGCTGCAGAAAAGAGCCAACGTCACAAGGGTCCGCAAAATCGTGCGGATTTGTAAGCGAAGCAGAGCTCCGCAAGGCGCTGAAGCCGAACTCATCATGCGGCCAGAATACCAGACAATCGATTCATCGAACAAACCCGCGCACTTTAAGGATTCCTTACCGAAATGTTTAGGACTGTATAACACTTGGATAGAGCCCGCCGGCAATCGGCTTCTGCGCAAATCGCACCTGCGGACAAAATCAGATTGCCACAATCGCCAATTATGCTTATGCTTTGAAGCACTGAATCGATCTTTTTCGATCAAAAATAAGAAGGTTGCAAAGGAGAACGACCTGTGTCGCGCCCAATTGTCCCCGGCCCCACCTACGCCGAAATGCGCAATCCAATGCTGTTGCCTGCTGCGCTGCGCGCACGCGCCAATGCAGCCCGCGCTGACGAAACCGATCCACTCAACCTCTTCAACATCAACTGGAAAAACACCGGCGAAGAGGTGGAGAAGATCATTCTCCCCAAGGAGTTGACGGGCGTTCCGGCCAACATCGTCGTGCTCAGCGGCCGCAACTTTCCCAGCGGCAGCATGAAAGTCGGCCCGGCCTACGCCACGCTCGCCGAACATGAAGCGCTCGAAGGGCTGCGGCCAGGCGAGCGCGTCGTCGTCGGCCCCAGCACCGGCAACTTCGGCATCGGAACCGCCTACATCAGCATGTTGAAGGGTTACAAGGCGGTCGTCGTCATGCCCGACAACATGAGCAAGGAGCGGTACGAGCGCATTCGCAAATATAAAGGCGAGCTCGACCTTACGCCCGGCACCGAGTCCGATGTGATTCTGACTCTGGAGCGCACGCATAAGGAATATGTGAGCAAGCCCGACAGGTACGTGACGCTGGCGCAGTTCGAGCTGCTGCCCAACTATCGCTTTCATCGCCACGTGACCGGCAAGGCGGCGCTCGACGCCGTGAAGGGCGTCGGCAACGGTCGCATCGCCGCCTTCGCCAGTGCGCCGGGCAGCGCCGGCACGCTCGCCGCCGGCGACGCCATCAAGGCCGTCTATCCCGACGCCAAAATTGTGGCGCTGGAGCCGCGCGAATGCAGCACCCTCTACAACGGCGGGCAAGGCCAGCATCGCATCGAAGGCATCGGCGACAAGATGGTGACGCTCATCCACAATGTCTTTAACACCGATCTGCTGATGCTCGTCCACGATGAGGACACCGTGCGCGGCATGGAGGTGATCCAGAGTGGAACGCGCATTTTGACCGATCGACTCGGCGTGCCTGGCGACGTCGCCTGCCAGCTCTGGGGGAAATTCGGACCAAGCTGCATCTGCAACATCATCGGCGCCATCAAGACGGCGAAATATCTGGGCCTGGGGCCGGAGGACAACGTCGTCACCATCGCCACCGACTCCTACGACCGCTATCCTTCCGTAAGCGAAGCGCTCTACGAACGCAACGGCGGCAAACCGACGGACGATCAGTTGGAAATGTGGGCGAAGAGCGTCTTCCTCGGCGCCAGCCTGGGAGAAATCATCGATCTCACCACGGGCGGCCACCACGAGCGTTTACAACAGATGAAGCTTGACCTGTGGACGAGGTTCGGCTATAGCGCCGAATACATCCGGCGCATGGCCGATCAGGAATTTTGGGACGCCGAATATGAAAAAATCAAAGAAATTGATCCCATAATCGCCGAAGTGCGGGGCAATTTGCCCTGAGTGCGCAAGGAAATCGTTATTTCGATAAAAAGGAGCCATCCATGACAATCGCCGACGTGCTCAACACCAACGCCCAGAGCGTCGATCGCATCCTGAACGCCGGCCTGCCGGTGATGCTGGTCTTCTGGCGCGCCTCGACGCCGCTGACGCCTGCCCAGGAGCAAGAGCTAGAGGAGTTGGCGAAGCGCTACGCCGGACGCGCCATCCTGGCACGCGTCAACGCGGACGAGGAGCCTGCTCTGGTGCAGCGCTTCCGCGTGGCCGCTACGCCGCTCTATCTGCTCGTCCGCAACGGCAAACCGGAACTGGCGCTGGCGAGTGAGGAGGCGCGACGCAACGTGGCGGCTTGGTTGGCGCATTTCGTCGAGGGCAAGCCGCAGCCTACAACCGCTCAGCGGTCAGCCGCCGCCCAACAGTCAACCGCCCAGGCGGCGAGCGATGGCAAGCCCCTCATCTTGACCGACGCCAACTTCGAGCAGACGATTCATCAGCCGAAGCCGGTGCTGGTCGATTTCTGGGCGCCCTGGTGCGGCCCCTGCCGCATGGTGGCGCCTTCGGTGGAAAAGCTGGCGCAAGAATTCGCCGGCCGCGCCGTCGTCGGCAAGCTCAACGTCGACGAGAACCCGACGACTGCTCAGCGCTATCGGGTGATGAGCATCCCCACCTTGATCATTTTTAAGAACGGCCAACCGGTCGATCAGATCGTCGGCGCCCAGCCCTATGCGGTGTTGCAGCAACGGCTGGCAAAGTTTGTTTAACGTCCAGGCGCATCAACATTGTGATCCCTATGCACTTCGCCATTCGTCCATATCACCCTAGCGACTTCTGCGCGCTCTATCGTATCTGCCTGCAAACCGGCGACAGCGGGAAGGACGCCACGCCCCTTTTCCGCGATCCCGAGCTGCTAGGGCACATCTACGTCGGCCCCTACGCCGTGGCCGAGCCTGATCTCTGCTTTATGTTGACGGCGGACGGCGCGCCCTGCGGCTATGTGTTGGGCACGCGCAATTCGCACGCCTTCGCCGATTGGTGTGAACACGAGTGGTTTCCGGTGTTGCGCACTCGCTACCCCCTGCCTGCAGCAGACGACCAATCCCCTGACGCCGAGGCGATCCGCGGCATTCATTACGGCTATCGGCCAGAGCCAGCCCTGAAAGACTATCCGGCGCACCTGCACATCGACCTTTTGCCGCACGCCCAAGGCCAGGGATGGGGGCGCCGCATGATCGAGACGTTTCTCGAGCGCTTGCGGACGTTGGGCGTCCCGGCTGTTCACCTTGGAGTGGGTCGGCGCAACACGCGCGCCATTCACTTCTACGAGCGCGTTGGCTTTCAGCGCATCCTTGAAGGGGATGGATGGATCGGCTATGGCATGAAGCTCGAGGACTAAACGCTCACTTCCATTTTGCGCTTGCGTCGATAACGGCGCACCTTCGCCACATTGCCACAGTCGCGCATGTCGCACCAACGGCGGCTATGGTTTTTGCTGCGGTCGATGAAAAGCCAGCCGCAACGCTCGCCATCGCAGATGCGCACGCGCTCCAGCTCGCCGCCGGTCAACAGTTCCGCCGCAGAGTGCACGACAGGCCACAGGATCCGATCAAGACGCCCGGGGGACTCATCCCACTTCCAGGTGTAGTGCGGCGCGCCTGGCTCCAAACAAAGATGAGAGTAGGTGGCGGCGACGGCCTCGTTCAAATACGTCAAATCGGCTGGCTCCGGCGCTGCGCCTTCGATGATGCGCAAAAAAATCCGAAACAGCGTCTCTCGCAAGTGAAGCGCCTGGCGAAGAGCTTCCTCAGCTTCGGCCGGTCGTTGCGCCGCCTCTCTCCGCAACGCCTCGATGCCTTCCTTGGGCAAGGCGTCCACCACCTCGCCCCAGGTCAGGAGATCTTCGTAAGTATGTAAACGTTCATTGAGGGAACCGGTGTCCCGCGCGCTGGCGGTGTTGGTAAAATCCAGACAGAGTGCTCCCCCGACAGCTTTGAAATTTCCATGCAGTTCATGTTGACTCTCCATTCGTGCATTTCCTCCTCGTCTTGATCTGTCTGTGGCGTCCCCATCAACGGAATTGCTTCGCAAATTCTCAATCGAAATCGCGGCTCGCGCTCTCGAACCGTCGAGAACTGTGGATGGCGTGAACAAATATATTGTAACTATCAATTTGCATATTGACAAGTTACAAAACACATGATAATATGTAACCATCTAAAATCAATTTTACGGTTACGTATTTTACTCTCGCTGCAGAGAGAAGGGGGAGAGCGATGTGGAATCATCCGGGGTGGGAGTGGGAGATGCAGAAGGAGCGACACAATGAATTGTTGCGCACTGCTGAGCAAGCCAGGCTGATTCGGCAGCTTCGGCAAACTGCGCCAAAGGAGGGTGCACACGTTTCCGTGGTTTTATTCGTCTTGGCGCTGCTGGGCAAGATGCTCGTTCGCATTGGAAGCTGGCTCGAAAGCCAAGGAACGCCGTTAGCGGAAGAGATAGAACAGACATGCAATTAAGAGAGGCTGTAGGATGGTCGAACGTTGCGGAAGATTTAGAATAGGCTGAGGGAAAACGGGAGGGTGAAATGGTCGAGATTCTCGCCGCAGCGATAACGGTGTTGGCGTTTGAATTGCTCGTGTGGTTCTACGCCGTGGACAGCACAGATGGTTTCGACAGCCCGGAATGGGAGCGTCGACGGAGATGGCGACAGGGGGAGTTTGATCGGTAGACTGGAAGCAGCCAAGCTTCCTACGACGCTCCCTGCAGCGGTTGCCGAAGAGCTGGGCGCAATCCCAAGGTGCTTTTATCTTGCCTCGGGAGGCTACCGTCTCGGCAACCGCAGATTGACTCGCCCCAGTCGCTGCACGGCCAGCAGCGCGCTGATGAGAATCAACCCGCCGCCAAGCCATTGCCAGAGCGTCAGCCGCTCCTGCAAGAAAAAAACTGACCAGGTCACGCTGAGCAAGGTCTCCACCGGCCCCAACAACGACACCTGCGCGCCCCCGATGGCGCCGACCGCAGCAAAGAAGGCGAGACGCGCAATGTACGTGCTGACAATCGCCAGAGCGATGACGGCCAGCCAGCCGCCCAGCGATGGAGCGCTCCATGTCGCCCCGCGCAGCAGCCACCACCCTACCACGCACGCAGTCATCCACGCCGTGACATAGAACGCCACCGTGCGCGTCGGGTAGGGCGCCAGCGTCCATTGCGTCAACGCCATCTGCGAAGAGAACAGAAAGGTCGCCAGCAGCGCCAGCGCAACGCCGACCCAGTGGACCTCGCCGCTAGGCCCAACCAGCAAATAGACGCCGCTCAGCGCCAGGCCGAGGCGCACCAGATGACGTTGCGTCAGCCGCTCCCCGCGCAGCGCCAGCAGGCTCAGCACAATAGGCGGGCTCAGCGCCAGGATCATCGAGGCCAGCGACGCCTCCAACAGGCCAAGCGCCACAAAAAAGAGCACCATGCCCGCTGCATTGACTGCCCCGACCAGCGCGCAGGCAGCCATGCCGTGCGGCGACAACATCAACTTTCGCCAATCCAGCGCTCCCAGCGTGATCCCCAACAGGGTGGACGCCAAAATCATACGCGCCACGAGCAGCGCCACCGGATCGAAGCCATCGACGATGGCGTAACGCACCAGCGGCGGCGCCATGCTGAACGAAACTGTGGCGAAGATTGCCAACACCCAGCCGGTGTGTGCACGCCACCCCGCCTGCGCCCATTCGTGAAGACGGGCGCGCAGCCCGATGTGCGTTGAAGACATGACGAGGCTCGCTTCTCTGTGAAGTGAAGTTTGAAACAGCTCTCAGATTGTACTATGCTCTGTTCGATTGCATACAATCGCCTCCCTTGTCATGCTGGAGGCGTGACCTCAACACAGAAAGGCGTCGCCATGGCATCTACACGGCCAACTTCCGATCATCTTCCAGGGCTTGTCGACATGCACTTCGATCTGCCGCTGGCGCTCTATGACCGCTGCGCACAGCGCGGCCTGCTGCGAGATGAGTTCGTCCCCGAGCTACGCGCCGGCGGCGTCGAGCTAATCGGCGCCGCCCTGTATATCGAGGAAAAACACCTGCCGGAAATGGCGCTGCGCGTGGCGTTGGATCAGGTGGCCCGGCTGCTCGAGGAGATCGAGCTTGCCGGCCAGGACACTACATCGACCATATCGCCTATGTCGCCGACCTGGCGGGCATCGACGCAGTCGGCGTCGGCTTCGACTTCATTGAGTTTCTCTTTCGCTACTGGGCGCCGGAGCAGCAGGCCGCTCTCGCCGCCGGCATGATTGAAGCGCACCAGCCGCCTGGGCTTACCAATCACAGCTACGCCTCCAATTTGCGACGGCGAATGCGGGAACGCGGCTTTCGCGCAGATGAGATCGAAAAAGTGCTGCGAGGCAACTGGCTGTGCGTGCTGAAGCAGGTGATCGGATGATTCACAGATCAAGGTGGGCCAAAGCCTCTCCTCGCCACACTTTGAAGGCATGCGGAATGCGCGTGACATGGCCGGGGTCGAGATCGGTCGGCAGCTCCGCTTCCCGGAACCAACCGACACCCAGCACCTCATGCGCGTGAGAGGCGGGCGCTTCCGGTTGCGTCGGAAGCGGGCGGCAAAGGACGACGAAATGGTACATATGATGCCGCGTCACGCTGCCGCACAATCGCGAATCCCAGACTCCCGCCAACGCCACCGGTTCGCTCGTCACGCCGCTCTCTTCGAGCGCCTCGCGGACCGCACCCTGTGCCGGCGTCTCGCCCACCTCGAGCGCGCCGCCGGGCAGCGCCCATAAACCGTTGTCGGCGCGACGGATGAGGAGCAGCTGGCCCTCTGCGTCGATGATGGCGGCGTCGGCGGTGCAGAAGGGCGTCACATGGGAGAAGACGCTGGCGCGCAACGGCTCGAGCGCCTCCGGCGCCTGCCCGCCGGCATACGCCTGCATCTCCATCGCCAGCGTCTGCAAGGCGTGGTAGCGTTCCTGGTCATAGAGGGTCGGCGCAAAACGCAGGCCGGATGCAGCCATGTGCCGCAACGCGTCCGCCCACAGTGCAATCTGTTGCGCCGGCGAGAGGGTCATGACGCTCCGTTCGCTCGAGGATGATGGGCGCCGTGCGCCAGCTCGCGGCCCAGCGCAGCCACGCGCGCCAGGCCATCCTCGCCGCCGGCGGCCTTGACGAGCGCCGACCCGACGATGACCCCTTCGGCGATGCGGGCGACCGCCGCCGCCTGCGCACCGTTGGCGATACCGAAGCCAACGGCGAGAGGCAGGTCGGTGTGACGGCGCACGCGCGCCACAAACTCGGCCAGGTCCGGCGGCAGCTCGCTGCGCGCGCCGGTGATGCCGGTCACGCTGACCAGGTAGATGAAGCCGGTGCAGTGGGAAGCTACGTAGCGGATGCGCTCCTCGGTGCTGGTCGGCGCCAGCAGGTAGATCGTCGCCAGGCCGGCCTGACGGCAGGCGGCCTCCAGCTCTCCCGCTTCCTCAGGCGGCAGGTCGGGCACGATCAGGCCGTCGACGCCGGCGGCGGCTGCGTCCTCCACAAAGCGCTCCACGCCATAGGCGAAGATCGGGTTGTAGTAGCTCATGGCGCAGAAGGGCTGAGCCACTCCCATGGCGCGCAGCTCGCGCACCATGGCCAGACAGTCCTTGACCGTGGTTCCCTGCATCAGCGCGGTGTAGGTGGCGGTTTGGATCGTCGGCCCGTCGGCGAGCGGGTCGCTGTGCGGAATGCCGATCTCGAAGAGGTCGGCGCCGATTTCGCTCAGGGTGCGAATGATTTGCAACGTTTTCTGGCGATCCGGATAGCCCATTGCGTGATAGGGCATAAAGGCGGCGCGGCCTTCCGCCCGGCAACGACGAAAGACCGCTTCAATGCGTTCAAGGCCGGTCATAGTGCGCCCAGCTCTTTCATGATGGTGCCGAGGTCTTTGTCTCCGCGGCCGCTGAGGTTGACCAGAATGATTTCATCTTTGCTCATCTGCGGCGCCAGCTTGACCAGATGCGCAACGGCGTGGGCGCTCTCTAGCGCAGGGATGATGCCTTCCAGCCGGCTGAGCAGCCGCACGCCCTCGAGCGCCTCGTCGTCGGTGGCGTAAGTGTATTCGGTGCGTCCGAGGTCGCGCAGCCAGGCGTGTTCCGGCCCTACGCTGGCGTAGTCGAGGCCGGCGCTGATGCTGTGGGTCAGGGCGATCTGACCATCTTCATCCTGGAGCACGTAGCTTTTCGTCCCCTGCAAGACGCCCAGCCGACCGAGCTTCGGGTCGGCGAAACGGGCGGCGTGCTCGCCCCCCTCAATGCCGCGGCCGCCCGCCTCCACACCGATCAGCCGCACGTGCTCATATTCCAGGAAAGGATGAAAGACCCCGATGGCGTTCGAGCCGCCGCCGACGCAGGCGACGATGGCGTCGGGCAGGCGTCCAGGGCCGGTTTCGGGGTCGAGCATCTGGCGAAGCGCCTCGCGACCGATGACGCTCTGGAAGTCGCGCACGATGGTCGGGTAGGGATGAGGGCCGAGCGCGCTTCCGAGCAGGTAGTGCGTGTTGCGCACGTTGGTCACCCAATCGCGGATCGCCTCGTTGATGGCGTCCTTGAGCGTCTTGCTGCCGGAATCGACCCCGCGCACCTCTGCGCCGAGCAGCCGCATGCGATAGACGTTGGGCTCCTGCCGCGCCATATCGACCGTGCCCATGTAGACCACGCACTCGATGCCGAGCATGGCGGCGGCGGTGGCGGTGGCGACGCCGTGCTGGCCGGCGCCGGTTTCGGCCACGATGCGCGTCTTTTGCATCTTGCGTTTCATCAGCAGCGCCTGGCCCAGCGCATTGTTGATCTTGTGTGCGCCGGTGTGCGCGAGGTCTTCGCGCTTGATGTAGATGCGCGGCCCGCCGAAGTATTCGGTCAATCGCCGCGCATAGGTGAGTGGCGTCGGGCGGCCTACGAAGGTGCGCAACAGGTGATCGAGCTCGGCCTGGAACTCTTTGTCGTGTTTCGCCTTCAGATAAACTTCCTCCAGCTCGTCCAGGGCGGGCATGAGCGTTTCGGGCACGAACTTGCCGCCGTAAGGGCCGAAGTGGCCGGCTTCATCGGGCCAGGCTGTATAGTTGACCTTGGACTGCGTGACGGGAAGACTGGTCATTGAATTCACTCCGCTTGCGGTGATGGTGTGGTCTTGCCTTTCGGCTATGAAAATTCCCTGCATGCCCGCATGGGCGAAAAATAGGATTGTTTCTTTGCTTATACACTGCTAGTATACTCAAAGTCGAATGGAAGTCACAGGGAGTAAACAGACAATTGTCGGAAACCTCTATGCCCATCCATAAATCATAATCATCGTTAACAGCGTTTTTACAAGAACAAGATAGAGTTGGTGTCAGTTGTCGTCGGATGAAGGATTCTCATGAAATACGGCCTTCAGGAAAATCTCGAGCCTCCAAAGATGGTCAATAGCGCACCGACTATCCGTAACGTTTTTGAAGTTGCACCGGAGGAGTTATGCCATACAAATTTTCGCAGTTATTGGTCACAATCTTGCTGTTGTTCAGTTTCGTTGCGCCGGCGCATGCAGCGCCTTTTGTCGATGACATGAACGCAGCGGCGTTGCAGAGCACTCCGAAGCAGCAATGGATTCAGCCTGCCTCGCCCTCGCCGACGCGCCTCACCGCCAGCGCGCCCAAAGCGAACGCGCAACGCAACCAACCCGCCCCGCGCGTACTCGGCGAGACAAATCCGGGCGGGACAGAGCCGGCCATTTACATCGTGCAGTTGAGTGGGGCGCCGCTCGCCAGCTACCGCGGCGGCGGCGTAAATCTACCGGCCACCAGCCCTGCCGTCACTGGCCGCAGGCTCGACCTGCGCAGCGCCGAGGCGCGCGCCTACCTTGCCCACCTTTCGCAAGAGCAGCGCGCTGCGCTCGACGCCATCCAACGGATTCTGGGCCGCGCGGTGGAGTTGAAATTCACCTATCAGGTCGCCTTCAACGGCTTTGCCCTGGTCTTGACGCCGGTGGAGGCAGCGAAGCTAGCGAGTGCGCCGGGTGTGACGCGCATCTATCGAGACTTCATCGACCAGGTGCACACGGACGCCGGCCCGCCCTGGATCGGCGCGCCGGCGATTTGGAGCGGCGCGCCGGCGACCAAAGGCGAAGGAATCGTCGTCGGCATCATCGACACCGGCCTCAATCCCTACAGCCTCTCTTTCGCCAACGTCGGCGCAGACGGGCATGTGCACAGCAACCCGCACGGCAAGTTTTACGGCGTCTGCGATCCCGCCAACGATGCCATCTACGACCCCTCCTTTCCCTGCAACAACAAGTTGATCGGCGCCTGGGATTTCGCCGACTTGTTCGAAGGGCCTGACGGCCCCTATGACAACAACGGCCACGGCAGCCATACGGCCAGCACGGCGGCGGGCAACGTCGTCTTCGCCTCGGTCCTGGCGCCCACCTATGTGTACACCAACGTCATCTCCGGCGTGGCCCCGCATGCCAACATTATCGCCTACGACGCGTGCGCCGGCTCCGCTTGCCCCGGCAGCGCGCTGCTGGCGGCGATCAACCAGGCGGTCGCCGACGGCGTCGACGTCATCAATTACTCGATCGGCGGCGGCTCGCGCGATCCATGGAACAGCCCCGACGCACTGGCGATGTTGGCTGCGCTGGACGCGGGCGTGTACGTCTCGGTCTCGGCCGGCAACTCCGGCCCAAGTGCAGAGACCATCGGCTCGCCGTCGAATGCGCCCTGGGTCACCTCTGTGGCGGCGGCTACGCATCATCGCACCTTTGTCAACGGCTTGATCAATCTGGCCGGCGGCAACCTGGCGCCTCCGCCGAACATCACCGGTCAGGGCATGACCGGCCCGTATGGGCCTGCGCGCATCGTGTACGCAGGCAACTACACCAGCACGCTGGGAGAGCCGGACCCCTATTGCCAGGCGCCCTTTCCGCCGGGGACGTTCAACGGCGAGATTGTGGTCTGCGATCGCGGCCTCGTCTCTCGCGTGGGAAAGAGCTATAACGTCGCCGCAGGCGGCGCAGGCGGCTTTGTCCTGGCCAACGACGCGGCCAGCGGCGCCTCCCTGAACTCCGACGCCTACGCCATCCCCGGCGTGCACATCACTTATGCAGATGGCGTGGCGCTTAAAAACTGGATCGCCGGCGGCGGCGCAACTACGGCCACCATCGCCGGCGCGACGCCCGCCTTGAACCCGGCGTCTGGCGACATTCTGGCGGCCTTCAGCTCGCGCGGGCCGGATGCAACCTCGCCGTTCGTGTTGAAGCCGGACGTCACCGCACCGGGCGTGGACATCATCGCCGCCATTCACACCGGCGGCAACTACGGGCTGCTCAGCGGCACGTCGATGGCTGCGCCTCACAACGCCGGTGCAGCGGCGCTCCTGCGCGCGCTCTTCCCCGGCTGGTCGCCCGCCGAAATCCGCTCCGCCTTGATGTTGACCTCCAAGTCCCCTGTGCTCAAGGAGGACGGCGCCACCGTCGGACAGCCCTTCGACCGCGGCGCCGGTCGCATCGACGTGGCGCAGGCGGCGCGCACGGGCTTCGTCCTCGACGAAAGCGCCCTGAACTTCTATCAGGCCAGTCCCAACACTGGCGGCGACCCGCGCACCCTCAACCTCCCTAGCCTCACCGACCCGCAGTGCGTGGGCGTCTGCACCTGGACGCGCACCCTCAAGAGCGTGCGCCCCACGGCGGAGAGCTACACGGTCAATGTCGCTGCGCCGGTGAGCATGACGCTCAGCGTGCAGCCCAGTGTCTTCACTTTGCCGGCAGGCGGAACGCAGGTGATCACCATCACGGCGAATGTAACCGCCGCCAACCTCAATGCCTGGATCTTCGGCGAGATTACGTTCGACGCAGCGAATCCGGCGATTGCAGATGGTCACATGCCGGTGGCCGTGTACACGCGTGGGGGTGCAGCGCCAGCCGGGCTTTCCGAAGTGGTCATCGACACGCGGCGCAGCCAGGGGATCGTCACGCTGGAAGGCGTGCGGGCCATCCATACGCCGACGCTGACCAAGGCGCTTTATCTCGGTGCAACTCAAACGATCACCGGCTCTGTGGCTCAAGACCCGACGAACTTCGACCCCTTCGACGTCGAGAGCGGCGGCGTCTTCACCACCCTCGTCTCGGTCACCGATCCCCAGACTGCGAGACTGGCCTTCTCGATCGATAGCTCGACGGCGCCCGACCTTGACCTGTTCGTAGGCTTCGACCAGAATAACAACGGGCAGCCGGACGTTGAAGAACTCCTGTGCATCAGCGCCTCGCCCTCCTGGGATGAATACTGCGTGCTCGACGACCCGACGCTGGGGAATTACTGGGCGATCGTGCAGAACTGGCAAGGATCCGGCGCAGCGACCGATTCCTTCACACTGACCGTGTCGCAAGTGAGCCGCAGCAATCAAAGCCCGGCGTTCACCGTGACGGGGCCTCCCGGCGCCGCGCTCGGCGTCCCCTTGAACCTGCAACTGACGTGGAACTTCCCCGGCATGCAGGCGGGTGAAAGACGATTCGCCCTGCTAGAGGTGGGAACGAGCAACAGCCAACCCAACAACATCCTCTCGCTTCCGATTATTCTGCGCAGGTTGCAAGACGACGTCACTGCAGCTTCGGAAAGCCCCAACCTGACGCAAGGCGGATATGTCTTGCCCGGAGAGGTGGTGACCCATACGCTGACGCTGCGACCTGAACGAAATGCACCGGGCCCGGTGAACTACACCATCACGGCGACGTTGCCCGCGGGCCAGACGTACATTCCGGGCAGCGCCGTGCTGGCCAGCAGCGCCTCCCAGGTGCAAATCGAGCCGACCGTCAGCGGCAATCGGTTGATCTGGTCGCTGCCCAACGTGGCCACGACGCCTCGCTATATTATGAGCACCAATGACCCGAATCGGGCGGACTACAGCCCCGCCTGCGCCACCATTCTGGGCGACGCCTACGTCAGCCTCGGCGAGGTCGGCATTCCCTTGCTGCCTGGAGTGGAGGGCAACGGCAAGCGCTGGAACGTGGATGATTTCTTCGGCGGCGCC
>CALFWA010000091.1 GCA_937928035.1 uncultured Caldilinea sp.
GCTGCGACCTGGTGGTCTCCAAACATTCGATAGAGACGGTAGACGTAATAGGCGGGCCGCGGGGCATAGGGAGTGAGCGCGCCGTGCCCCTGAGCCATTCCGCTTACGAGCAAGAAGTAGTCGGCGACATCGACGCGCTCCTGAATCAGCCGTGCCAGGACATCGCCGAACCAGAGCGCGCTGAGAAAGGAATCCGGCGTCGTCGCGCCGCCTGCCGCGTTGCTCCAGTGGGAATTGAATTCGGTGAAGCCGATCGGCAGATCACGGCCGGTTTCGTTGCGAACCACCTCGCGCAGGTTGCGCACGATCTGATTCCAGCGCGGGCTGTCTGCGAGCAGCTCCTCTGGCGTCGCGGAGGTGCGCTCGGCATTGTTCGGGAAGGGGTAGCGGTGCACGGTGACGATGTCCACCAGGTCGCCGTTGGCCCTCAGAAAAGTGCGCAGCCAGTTGCGACCGGCGCTGTCTTTGGGATCGACGTCATCTGTGCCCGTAAATTGATGGATTTCCGGGCCCAACAACTGAATCGTGGGGTCGACGGCCTTCATCGCCTCGGCGAAGGCGCGCCACGCTGTTGCGAATTCCTCGGCGTTCCAGCCTCTACCCATCGCTTCGTAGAGGCTGGGCTCATTGCCGATCGACCAGAAGCGAATGGCATAACCCTTCTCTACATTGGCATAGCGAACCAGCGCCGCCGCCTGTTCAGGCGAACTTTTTAAAAAGCGAACGTGAATGTAAGGTTCTGCGCCTAGGCGCCGCGCCAGCGCCACGAATTGATCCACTTGAAGCGGCGTCACGGTGTTTTCATCGCCCCAAGCGCCGCCAGGCCAACGCAGATGACGGATGCCCATCTCCTCGGCAAGGGGCAGCGTCTCCGGCCGTAACGAGACCCAGGGTCCGTAGTTGGAGCCAAAGAGGAACGGGCTGATCGGCCCAACCTCGTTCGTTGGGTCGATAAACACGCCTCGTTTCTCCGGCGAAGGCGGCTCCGAGGCTGCGGGCGCAATCGGAGTGCAGGCAGTCATCATCCAGAGCAGGATGAAACAGGCTGCGAGAAGGCCGGCCCAACGATCGACCGACGATGCCTTCTTACTGGGCCTTACGCTGCGCAGAAAACCGCTCCTATGCTTGGTTGCGTTCATGCTTCCCCTCTCATGCGAAGTGTCTATTTTACTTTTCGACGCCGGTGATCACCACGCCTTGCATGAAGACGCGCTGCGCCAAGAAAAAGAGCAGCACCGGCAGCGCCATCGCCATCAGCGAGGCAGCCTGGATCAAGGGTGGATTGGAGCCGTAAAGATTGTTGAAGCGGGGTAGCGCCACTGCGATCGGCTGCAGGTCAAAGCGGGTGGAAAGGTAAAGCAACGGGCCAAAATAGTCGTTCCAAGCAAAGACCAGGTGGAAGAGCGCCACCGCCAGCACGACCGGCGCACACTGGGGCAACAAGATTGAGATGAGGATGCGGAAGGGATTGGCGCCGTCCATCTGCGCTGCTTCATCGATCTCGCGCGGAATCGTCAACATATACTGTCGCAACAGAAAGACGTTATAGGCGTTCGAGAAAAAGTGCGGCACGGTCAGCGGCAGCCACGTACCGACCCAGCCGATCGCCACAAAGAAAGCGTAGGTGGGCACGATGGTCACTGCGGCGGGTAGAAAGATTGTCGAGAGCAACAAGGTGAAGAGGAAGCTGCGGCCGGGAAAGCGAAAGCGGGCGAAGCCGTAGGCCACCAGCGTTGAAGAGATTACGGTGCCGGTCAGCCCGATCAGCGCGATGGCCAGGGTGTTGCGAAAGAGAATGGGAAAATCGATCTTTTCCCAGGCTTCTCGATAATTGCCCCAGGCGGGATGAAGCTGCCAGGGACGCTGCAGGGCGCGCCAGGAGCCGCTCCATTCGATCTCGCCCGCCTCCGGATGATCGGGGTCGATGAAGGTGCTCTGTTGTCGACCCTTGCGCACAATTGCCAGCTCTCGCACGCTGCCGTCTTCCAGCGGCACCAGGTAGAGCTCCAGCTCTTTGCCCTCATATTCAAAAATGCCCGGGATCGCAGGCCAGACCGGAGCGCCCGGCTGCATCATCTGGGCGGTTGTTTTCAACGAGGTGAAGACCATGTTGAAAAAAGGCAGCAGAAAGAGAAAGGCCAGGAAGGCCGTCACAAGCGTCACCGCTGCGGAGCGCACGATCACGCTCCAGCGAATCGACCGGCTGCGTCGACGCTCCGTCGCAACCGCCTGCATGGAGGAAGTTGTCGCTGTCATCATTCACCTTCCTGTTCTACCGACTTTCCGCTGCGTAGTACACCCAATATTTGGCGGTTTGGAAGAGCACAAGCGTCACCGCCAGGATGATCACGAAGAGCAGCCACGCCATTGTCGCGCCGTAGGCCATGTTCTGATAGGTGAAGAACGTCTTGTAGAGATAGAGGTTGTAGAACATGGTCGCACCGCCCGGCGCCCCGGTTCCCTGGTTCAGCACCAGAGGAACCGTGAAATATTGAAAGAGACCGATGAGCGAAAGCGTGAGATTGTAAAAGATCACCGGCGAAATCATCGGCAGCGTGACGTTAAACATCTGTCCCCACCAACCGGCGCCGTCGATCTTAGCGGCGTCGTACAGCTCCGTCGGCACGCCCTGCAGAGAGGCCAGGAAGATCAACATGGCGTTGCCGATGCCCCACAGCCCCAAAATCACCAGCGCCGGATAAATCCAAACGGTGCTGTTGAGCCAGTTGGGTGGATTGGCAACGCCCACCCAACGTAGAAATTGATTGATCCAGCCGGTCTCTGAGTTGAGCAGCGCCCCCCATACAAAGATGGCAGCGACGAAGGGCACAATGTACGGGAAATAAAAGAGCGTGCGAAACAGCCCTTTGGCGCGTAAGGAGTCGCTGTTCAAGAGAATGGCCAGCCCCAGCGGCAGGATTAGGCCGACCGGCAGCGCAATCGCTGCAAAGCGCACGGTCACCAACAGGGAGGACCACACCTGTGGGTCGCGGAAGAGCCTCTGGTAATTGCTGCCGCCGACAAACTGGGTGGCTGCGCCGCTGAGATTGAAATTGGTGAAGCTCATCACAAACGTCGCTACAGTGGGGATCAAGGTAAAGGCCAACAGACCGACGATGAACGGAGAGATGAACAAATACCCCCACATCGCTTCGCGGCGCGCCAGCGCTCTCGAGCCGCCGGTACGCGTCCTGGGGCCAGGATGGGGCGCTGCTTTGCTGATCACGGCCATTCTTTCACTCCTGAGAAAAACTTATCGGGCGACGCAGTTGTCATCACAACTGCGTCGCCCTGACTCAACTTCCTTACTGCGCTGCGTCGAAGATTGCCTGCAGATCGGCCTGCAACTTGGCGGCTTCGGCATCTAGATCGAGATTCTTCTCGTTGACCATCAGGCTGTCCAGGGCGCTGACGCGATCCCACACCTGACTCCAGTTGGGCACATACGCCTCTGCGCTGGGCACGTCGGGATAGCTCAGACCGGCAGAAAAGGCTTCCCAGTTGGTGACCCAGGGGAATTGCTGTTGTTTGGTCGCTAACCACTCGTCGAAATCGTCCGCGCGCGCCGGCATGCCTCCGTAGACGGCCAGCAGATCCAACGAACCGTCGCCGATGAGGAACTTCAGCACCTCGAACGCCTCTTCAGGATGCTTGGTGTCCTTCAGAATGCGGAAGGTGTCGGCGTCAATGCGGCTGTTGACCTTGCCGGCGGCGTCGGTCGGCATGACCGCTAGGTCCCAGCTCTGGCCAGCGTCGGCGATGCAGCAGGTGTACCAGCTCGGCACGACGGCCATAACAATCTTGCCGCTGGAGAAAACGTTGCCGCTGCCGAATTCCGGCGACTGGATGACCGGGCCGGTGGGAATGAAGGGCTGGTCTCCCCACATGCCGCTGTGCCACCACTTCCAGCCGTTCAGCCAGCCTTCGGGAATTTGAGCCGTCCTGCCATCGGGAGCGAGCAGGCTGTTGGCGCCGCCCAGATAGGTACCGATGTAGTTGGGGTGGGTCTGCCACTGAAAGATGAAGCCGTACTGCACGATCTTGGTGGCGTCGAATTCCGGCATCGTCGCATCTGCGCCGTTGGCGTCTACGGTGAGAATTTTAGCCAGCTCCGTCAGCGTGTCCCAGTTCCAATCCACCTCTGTGCCGTCCGGCATGATGTACTTGTCGCCGTAATTGCGGGGCGGATAGTTGAGGCCAGCCTCGTCAAACATCTCCGTCTGATAGAAGACGGCGGCGGGGAAGACGGCGAAGGGCAGACCGGCCTGCGCACCCTCCTCGGTCTGATACATGTTCACCAGCGCCGGATTGAACTGCGTCAGGTCATAGCCGTCCGCCTCGATCAACGGCGTGAGATCGAGGTATTGACCGTAGAAGGCGTTCGAGCCTCCCCAGCCGACCGGCCCCACGATGTCCGGCCCGCTGCCGGAGGCGATCTGCGTTGCGAGAACATCGCGGGCGGAAACATTCGGCACAAATTCTGCGACCAGTTCAATGCGATCCTGCGACTCATTGAAGCGTTTGATCACCGCCTCCTGGGCAGGGATCTGATCTTCGCTGGAGCCTGTTCCCAACCCGACAAACCATCGAATCTGCACGCGTCCCGTGGTTGCAGCCGGTGCAGCGGCTGCAGGCTGCTCGACCTGCGCCGGTTGTTCAGCCGCAGCCGGCGCAGCTGGTGCTGGCGCCGCCGGCGCACCACATGCGGCGGCCATCACTGCAATCAGCAACAAGGAAATCGAGATGAAAAAGCGTTTGCGCATACGTGGAGTTCTCCTTACTTTGATAAAGAATCGACTGAACACTTTTATGTGAACCTACATCGTGCTGAAACCTCACAGGAATGTTCGGTCACAGCCACACGATTGGCGGATCACCAGCTCCACGGGCAGGCGAGTGGCAAGCTCTGGCATCTCGCCGGCCAAAAGCGACAATAACTTACTTGCGGCAACATAGCCGGCCTGTTCCACTGGAGCATGGACGGTGGTCAGCGGGGGATTCAGATGCGCTGAAAACGGAATGTCATCGAAACCAACGACGGCCACCTCCTCAGGAACCGAACGTCCGTTACGACGCAGCGCTGCCAGTACACCGGTTGCTGCGTCATCATCCCCTGCAAAGACAGCATCGAAATCAATCCCTCGATCAAGCAACTCCTGGATTGCCTGCTCTGCGCCGATAGAAGAGTAATGGCCGCGCGCCACCAGCTCTGGATAGACCGGGACCCCGAGTCGCTCCATGGTTTGGCGAAACGCTGCTTCGCGCTCTTCGGAATCAAAGTTGCCGACCGGCCCGCGCAGATAGACGATTCTCCGCCGTCCGTGCACCTGGACAAGGTGCTCCACGACCTGACAAAGCCCTGTCGTGTTGTCAAAGCCCACGTAGGGAATTCTGGCGTTGGACGGCGGCGTGAAGAAAAGCAACACCATCGGGAAGCCGCGCTCGTAGTTGCGCAGCAACTCTGCTTGATCCATGCTGTTGACGAAAACCAACATGCCATCGGCGTTATGTTCGCCGATAGGGCTGTGCCGCCAGGGCGCAGGGTCGGGGACGCGCAGGCTGGCGTGCACCAACAGTTGATATTCGGTCGGACGAATGGCATTCTCGACGCCGCGCAACAAGGGAGCGAAAAAGTTGTTGCCCACCTCGGGCAGCAACAACCCGATCGTCTCCGTCTTGCGCACCGCTAGGTTGCGCGCAGCCAGATGAGGCGTGTAGTTGAGCATCTCGATTGCCTGCCGCACACGGTGCTCCACCTCCGACGAGACGGGCGCCGTGTCGTTCAGCACGCGGCTCACGGTTGAGATGGAGACGCCGGCCAACCGCGCCACATCGGAAATGGTGGGCCGCGGTCGAGGTTTTCGCTGGTCATTGTGGCTCATTGGATTATCTGAAAGCGCTTTCACGATATGGCAATATATATGCTGATGTTATTGCTCGTAAGACTTGACGAATACTCGAAAGTCAAAAGTGAACCGATAAATTTACAAAACGATCGGGATAAGGGAGCGTCTTTTCTCTGGAAAATGGTTCTAAATCCAACTTGCGCCGACAAATAACGCCATCGACGCATGCAATGAGATTTTACATAAATAATGGAACTTTGTCTTGAGATGATCTGAAAGCGTTTTCTGAAAGCGCTTTCAAAATAGCAGAGATTTTTTCACTTGTCAACCCCTTTTTTTCTTGTGTGCGAGAGTGTTCCAACGCAGGGCCGACCATGAGGAGGCGTTCGTTGCGCCCGGTCAGCCGCATTCGCGCATTGCCCCTCGTGAGGAGGCGCCAGAGGTCTTTACGAGCCGATCCCTGTCGCGCCCATGTCGCCTTCCTGTGGTTTGCTTCAGCAGGCGCCCTGCAAGGCAACCTCTGGAGGCGGCGCCACAAAACGCCTGGGCGCCGAATTCAGGGTAAGCTCCGTTGCACTTCAGCCCTTGAGGCGCTGCATCTGAGGATCGTACAGAGGTTCTGCAGTCACCGTCGCCCGCTGGCGTACGCCGAAGTAGGCGACCTCGACTTGAGTCCCCGGCTGTGCGAACGCAAGGGGCAGGTAGCCGTAGAGGATATGCCTACCCACGGCATAGCCGTAATTGGCGCTGGTGACGTAGCCGACGCAGCGATCGCCAACGAAGATGGGCTCCTTGCCCAGCGCCATGGCGTCCGGCGCATCGAAGGTCATGCAGCAGAGCCGACGCTGCACGCCAGAGGCTTTGGTCTGCAGCAACGCCTGGCGACCGATGAAGTCTCCTTTATCCAATCGCACCGCCCACTCCAGGCCCGCTTCGATGGGGGTGTCGTCTGGATGCAAGTCCTGGCCCCATAGGCGATAGCCTTTTTCTAACCGCAGCGAGTCGAAGGCGCCGGCGCCCGCTGCAATCATCTCGAACGCGCGGCCCACCTCCCACAGAGCATCCCACAGCGCAGCGGCGCACTCGGTGCGCGTGTACAGCTCCCAGCCCAACTCGCCGGCGTAGGAGATGCGCAGCGCCGTCGCCGGAATGGCGCCGATCTCAATCTCTTGCGCTGTGTAATAGGGAAAAGCGGCGTTGCTCACGTCGACGTCCGTCACTTTCTCCAACACGAGGCGGGCGTTCGGCCCCCACAGCCCCACAGCGGTGTATGCAGAGGAGGCGTCCACGATCTGCACTGAGCCGTCCGTCGGCATATGGCGTTCGAGCCACGCCAGGTCGCGCGGCAGCAGCGCGCCGCCGGTGATCACCCAAAAGCGCTCTTCGCCGAGCCGGACGACGGTCAGGTCGGCCTGGATGCCCCCATGTGAGTTCAACAGGCTCGTGTAGATGACCTTGCCGATCGGTCGGTCGATGCGGTTGGCGCATAGCCGCTCTAGGAAGGGAAGGCTGCCCGGCCCGCGCACCTCGATCACCGCCAGTGCGGCCAGGTTGAAGAGGCCAACGTTGTTGCGCACCTCCAAATGCTCCGCGCCCTGGATCGGCGACCAGAAGCGCGCCTCCCAGCCGCTGCGCTGCGGAATGCGTTCTGCGTATTTTGCAAGCAGACAGGCGTTGGCCTCATACCACTGGGCCACTTCATAGCCGGCGCTTTGAAAGAAGACGGCGCCCTGCTCGACCAGCCGACTGTGAAAGGGGCTGAGGCGCACGTTGCGCGGCTCGCCGATCGGCTGCAGGGGATGCACGATGTCGTAGACCTCCCGATAGTTCTGCGCACAGCGCAGGTCGATGTAGCGCCGGGTTTTCTGATGGGGCAAAAAGCGGTTGATGTCGGCTTCATGCACGTCGATGGCCGGCTCGCCGTAAGTCATCCACTCGGCGATGGCCTTCCCGACGCCGCCTGCGTGGGTGATCCAGACGCCGACCGCCGTCCACAGCCCGCGCACTCGGCTCTCTCCCATCACCGGGAAGCCGTCCACGGTGAAGGCGAACATGCCGTTGAAGGCGTGCGAGAGCCCTGCGCCGCGCAGCGCGGGGATCAGCTCCTGCGCTGCGCGCCAGGCCATCGTGTAATGCTCTGGCGTGAAGGGCAGTTGCGCCGTCTTGCCCAGCTTGCGGGGGTGCACCATCAACGGCTCATGGCGATAGTTGCCCACCCCGTAGGCGTCCCAATGTTGCCGGAAATATAGCGAGTAATCCTGGTGGCGCAGGATAGGATGGACGATCTCTCGGCCACCTGCCGCCTGTGCGAACTCGACCAACGCCGGCAGCGGCGTCGAGATGGTGTACTGATGCTGGGCGGCGAGCAGCGGAATCACCAGCCCCGCCTTTTCGCTGAGGGCCGGCGCCCAGATGTTGGCGCAGAGCAGTGCGGTCTCGCATTCGATGCGCCCGCGTTCGGTGACGATCGCAGCCAGATGGCCGCGACGGACTTCGATGTCGACGACGGGCGCGTGCTGG
>CALFWA010000092.1 GCA_937928035.1 uncultured Caldilinea sp.
CATGAAACGTCATCTCATCGGTCCCATTTGGCTCGTTGTCCTCGGGATGCTGGCATTGACGCTTAGCGCCTGCACCGCCGTGGCCCCGGCGCCGGCTGCGCAGGCGCCGGCCGCCGCCACGGAAGCGCCAGCCGCCGAAGCTCCCACCGTGGCCCTCATCTACGGCGTGCGCGGCGACGGCTTCTACATCACCATGGAAGCGGGCGCCCGCGCCAAGGCGCAGGAACTCGGCGTCAACTTCTTCGCCGATGGTCCAGCGCAGTTCCAGCCCACACTGCAGGTGCCGATTCTCGATGCTGTCATCGCCCAACGGCCGGATGCCATCTGCATTGCAGCCACCGATCGCCAGGCGCTGATCGAGCCGATGCGCCGCGCTTATGACGCTGGCATCCATATGATCAGCGTCGACACCTTTATCGGCGATACCGGCGGCGATTACACGGCGCCGGAGCTGAACTGGATGCTCTCGTACATTGGCTCCGATAACGTGCAGGGCGGCGAAATCGGCTGCTCGGCCATCATCGAAGCGATGGGCGGATCGGGCAAGTTCTACATTCAAACCACGCAGCCCGGCGTCAGCACCGTCGAGCAGCGCGTCGAAGGGTGCATGAAAGCTATCGAGGCCACCAACGGCGCGGTGCAACTGATCGGCATGGATTACAACGACGATAACGCTGCGAAGGCGGCGGAGCAGACCGCTGCCGTGCTGTCCGCCAACCCGGACTTGGGCGGCATCTTTGGCACCAACCTCTTCAGCGCGCGCGGGGCTGCGCAGGCGGTCGCCAATGCCGGGCTGACGGGCATCGTCAAGGTCGCCAACTTCGACGCGCCGGAGGATGCGATCGTGGCGCTGCGCGAGAACGTGGTCGACATCGTCATCGCCCAGCATCCATATGAGATGGGCGAAAAATGCATTGAATTTGCAGTGGCGGCGGTCAACGGCAATTTTGACGCCATCCCCAAACGCTATCCACCCGGCTACACCATCATCACACGCGAGAACGTGGACACCGAAGAGGCGCAGCGCTCCATCTATAAGAGCGAATACTCCTCGCCTTTTGCGCTGGGTCGCTTCCGGTGAGCGGCCCGGCGCAAAATTCCACTCAATTTGTTCAAGGGCCGCCTGTTTCAGGTCGCAGTTTGCGCACCTGGCCAATGATAAAGACATTCACGCGATGAGACTGCAAACTGGAGAGATCCGTTCAAGCCGTTTCTGGCTGGATACGCTTAGCAAAATCTGGGCCTGGCTTTTTTTGCTGGGCATGGTGGCCTTCTTTTCCGTCGCCGGCGATGGCTTTTTGACGCCGTTCAACATTCAGGCGATTCTCGCCAATATGGCGATCCTGATGATCATCGCCATCGGTCAGACCTATGTGATCATCTCCGGCGGCATCGACCTTTCGGTGGGCTGGGTGATGGGGATGGCCGCCGTCATCTCGGCGACGGTGATGAACCGCCTGCCGGAATCGTCGCCCCTGTGGCTGGTGGTGCTCAGCGGCCTCTTCGCCGGCCTGCTCGCCGCATGGATCGCCGGGCTTGTCAACGGCATTCTCATCGCTCGGTTGAACGTGCCGCCTTTCATCGCAACGCTTGGCATGTTCGGCATTGCCCGCGGCATTGGCTTTCTGCTCTCAGGCGGCATGCCGGTTCCCATCTACGTCAGAGGGTTGGGGTTTCTGGGCAACGGCTTTCTACTCTACCATCACCCCACCGCCGGATGGTCGTTTCTGTCGCCGCCGCCCGGCCTTGCGCAGGCGGAGCTGCGCAACCTGACCGGCTATTTTCCGTTCGTCGTGATCGTGATGCTCGTGCTTCTCGTCATCGCCCACATCACTCTTTCGCGCACGAAATTTGGCCTGCACACCTATGCGATCGGCGGCAATAAGGAGGCGGCTATGCGCGCTGGCATCCCGGTGGAGCGCCGGTTGGTGGCCATTTATCTGCTTTCGGCTACGTTCGCCGCTATCGCCGGCATTGTCTACAACGTCCGTTTCACTAACGGCGCGGCCAACGCAGGGGAGGCGATGTTGCTCGACACCGTCGCCGCCGTCGTGATCGGCGGGGCGTCGCTCTTCGGCGGCGCCGGCACGGTCATCGGCACGCTGATCGGCGCTCTGATCATCTCGGTGTTGGCGAACGGGCTGGTGATCTTGCGCGTCAATCCATTCTGGCAGTTCATCGCAGTCGGCATCGTCATCATCATCGCCGTCCTCATCGATCAGGCGCGTGAAAAATTTGCACAGGAATGACGGAAGACAGGTTATGATGGAAAAACAGAATACAGGCACACAACCGGTGCTTCAAGCCGTCAATCTGACAAAACGCTTCGGCGGGCTCGTTGCGGTCAACAACGTCAGCCTGGACATCTATCCGGGCGAAGTGGTGGCTCTGGCTGGCGACAACGGCGCCGGCAAATCGACGTTGATCAAAATGATCTCCGGCGTCTATCGCCCCGATGCGGGCCATATTTACCTGGAAGGACGGGAGATCACGATGGCCTCGCCGCTGGAGGCGCGCAGCCTCGGCATCGAGACCATCTATCAGGACCTGGCTCTCTGCGAGAATCTGGACGCCACGGTCAATATCTTCCTGGGCCGCGAGCCGACCAAACGACTCCTCGGCCTTTTCAAACAGGTTGACCGCAATCTGATGCTGGCCGAATCCAACAAGGTCCTCGACCGCCTCGACATCCACATCCCCAATCTGCGCCGTCCGATTCGCCAGATGTCGGGCGGGCAGCGTCAGGCGGTCGCCATCGCCCGCGCCGTTTATTGGAACGCCAGACTGGTGATCATGGACGAACCCACTGCAGCGCTCGGCGTGCCCGAACAGCGCAAAGTGCATGAGCTGATCCACACGCTCAAGCGTCAGAATGTGCCTGTGATCATCATCAGTCACAACTTACAAGACATCTTTGCCGTCGCCGATCGCATCGTCGTCATGCGTCGCGGGCACAAGGTGGGAGATGTGCCTGCCGGCGAGGTCACCGACGACGATCTGGTGGCGATGATGGTCGGGTCCGCCTAATTGTCGACTGTTTTCGCTTCGCTTTTCGGAGTTTGGCGCAGATGCATTCCGTCAAGATTTGCAAGGGTCACAAATTGCACAGAACGCCGTCATCGTGCTAAACTGTTGTTGTAAGAAAGCGGGTCCCTAGCTCAACTGGCAGAGCAGCGGCCTTTTAAGCCGCGGGTTCTGGGTTCGAGTCCCAGGGGGCTCACCTTTCACTCCCAGACAGAACCGCGCTTCCGCGAAGCGCGGTTTTCGTTTCAGAGAAAGTGCATTGAAGGGAACGCCGGTGCAGCCTGAGGATTATTTGCATCATGAGGATCGAGGGGCAACTGGAGCGACAAGCGAATCTGCTCAACAGCGTGTCGGACGCCATCATCGTGACCGACCCAGGCTTCGCTGTACAGGAATGGAACGCCGCCGCCGAAGCCATCTATGGCTGGAGCCGGGCGGAAGTCGTGGGGCAATCGCTCATCGGTCTGCTCGGCACACAATACATCGATTCGACGCCGGACGAGGCGCTCCAAAAGTTTCTGCAGACAGGCCAATGGCGTGGACAGGTGATCCAACGTCACAAGAACGGCGCTCGCCTTCACATCTATGCCTCTGTCAACGCCCTGCTCGACGACGATGGCAATTGCGTCGGCGTCGTGGCAATTAACCGCAACATCACGGCGGAGGTGAATGCGCAGAAAGCGCTCTCCAACGTCGAGCGCATCTACCGGCAAGCCATCCGCATTGCAGGCGGCGTTCCCTACCAGCGGGACTACACCGGCGACGGCTATTCGTTTCTGGGCGAGGGCTTTGAAGAGCTGACCGGCTACAGAGCCGATGAGATCACCGGTCCCCTCTTCACGAGCCGGCTGCGGCGCATCGAAGCCTACGGCGAAAACGCCGACCTGCCCCACGACGAACGCATCCGGCTCGCCCGACAGGGCAAAGGCTTTATCTGGCGCGAAGACTATCTTTTCGAGCGCAAAGATGGCCAGCTGATCTGGCTGGCGGATCACGCCGTGCCCGTCTTCGACGATCAAGGCAACATCATCGGTTCCCTAGGCATCTTGATGGATATAACGGAGCGAAAGCAGGCGGAAGAAGAGCGTCGACGCTTGCAAGAGCGCATGGCGCAGATCGAGCGGCTGGAGAGCGTCGGTCAACTGGCCGGCGGCGTTGCGCACGACTTTAACAACATGCTCGCCGTCATTTTGATGCGCACCGAGATGGCGCTGTTGCAGTTGGACGCAACGTCGTCAATTCGCCATCATCTGCTCGAGATTTACAAGACGGCGCAGCGCGCCGCCGATCTCACGCGTCAGTTACTTGGCTTCGCCCAACGCCAGCCGATTGAACCTCGCCCGCTCGACCTCAACGCCGCCGTCGCAGAGATGTTGCCGATGGTGCGCAGCCTGCTCGGCGAAGCGATCGAGCTGCGCTGGGAGCCGGCGCCCGATCTAGGGCTCGTTTACATGGACCCGGCCCAGGTCCGGCAAATTGTTGTGAACCTTTGCCTGAATGCGCGCGACGCCATTACAGGGCGTGGACAGATTGTAATCACAACGAGAAACACAGTGCTGGACGAAGCGTACGCAGCGCTCCACGCCGATGTTCGACCGGGCGTTTACAGTGTGCTCACCGTCAGCGACACCGGCCAGGGCATGACGCCGGAGGTGCTCGAACACATCTTTGAACCTTTCTTCACCACCAAAGAGGTGGGGCGCGGCGTAGGCCTTGGCCTGGCGACCGTCTACGGCATCGTTCAGCAAAACCATGGTCACATTGCAGCCTATAGCGCGCCTGACATCGGCACTTCTATTCAGATCTTTTTGCCAACCCATGAGGGAGTTCTCCCTCCTGCATCTGAACGCCTGGAGCATACGCAGGTTTCTCCTGATCAGAGACAGACGATTCTTCTTGTAGAGGATGAGCCCGCCGTACTGGAGAGCATGAGCGAAGCGTTGCGCGAACTCGGCTATCATGTGCTGACGGCGGAATCCCCCTCCGCCGCCCTGCGCATCGCCGAACAACATGCAGGAAGGATTGACCTGTTGCTGAGCGACGTTGTCATGCCGGAGATGGATGGCCCCACGCTGGCGCGCCGTCTCAGAGAGACCCGGCCTGCGCTGCGCGTGCTATTTGCGTCTGGGTATTCGCCCCATCTGATTGCAAATCGATGGCTGATGACGCCAGACGCCCATCTTCTGCGCAAACCCTTTGCGATGCAGGAGCTCGCCGGCGCCCTCCAGCAGGCGCTCCTGCCGCCGTCAACGTTTGTCGAAAGTCCTGACTGAATTAATCGGCGCAGACAGAAAGGAAACCGCACTTGCCACAACGCCTCACCTTTGGCATGCCCTCCAGTCGGCGGTTCGGCTACGGCGACCTCTTTGTGTTGCTTGCGATCGCCGGCGTGTTATATCTGGGTCTACGCTTTGCGTTGACGGCGCCGGACGAAGTGCGGGGGCCGGAAATTCGGCTCACCTGGACCGCCCTGCCCGGCTATGCAGCGCTCTCCATCGGTCGCATGGCTGCAGCCTATGCGCTTTCGTTTCTGTTCACCATCGTCTATGGCTACGTCGCCGCCTACAATCGTCGGGCGGAGATGGTGATGATGCCACTGCTCGATGTGTTGCAGAGCGTGCCGATCCTCTCGTTTCTGCCCGTCGTCTTGCTCAGCCTGAGCGCGCTTTTGCCGGAAGGCGTCGCCGCCGAGTTCGCCGCCATCGTGCTGATCTTCACCAGTCAGGTCTGGAATATGACCTTCGCCTGGTATCAGGCGCTGACCACGATCAGCAAAGACCTGCGCGAGGCGAGCGCCATCTTCCGCTTCAACCGCTGGCTGCGGCTCAAATGGCTGGAGCTGCCCTTCGGCGCCATCAGCCTGATCTGGAACAGCATGATGAGCTGGGCGGGTGGCTGGTTCTTTCTGATGGCCGCCGAAAGCTACACGGTGGGAGAGCGCGACTTTCGCCTGCCCGGATTGGGTTCATTCCTCCAGGCGGCTGCCGGCCAGGGCGACCTCCAGGCGCTTCTTTTGGGCATCGGCGCCCTGGTGCTGGTAGTGGTGGCGCTCGACCAACTGGTGTGGCGACCGCTGCTGGCGTGGGCCGACCGCTTTAAGCTAGAGATGGTCGAAGATCAGGCGCCGCCCACCTCCTGGTTCTACGATCTGCTGAGCGATTCCAGGCTCATCCAACGCCTAGGCGCTTCTCTCGCCGAGTGGAACGAACGCCTTGACGCCTGGCTCATCCACAGATTGAAGCCGCTGGGCATGCCGGAGACGCAGTCCTCGCAGCAGTGGACGCTGCTCTCGATCGGCGTGATTGCAGCTCTGGCGGCAGCGGTGGGTTATGGAGGACTGCTGGCCGGACGCATGTTGCTCGAGGTGACGCCGGCGCAGTGGCTCGAACTGGGCGTTGGGCTGGGGGCCACCTTCTTGCGCGTCGTCATTGCGATGGCGATCGCCCTGGCGTGGACGATCCCCGTCGGCGTGGCCATCGGCTCCAACCAAAGGCTGGCGCGCTGGCTGCAGCCGGTTGTCCAGATCGCAGCCTCCGTGCCCGCGACGGCGCTCTTTCCGGCCTTCTTGTTGATCTTCCTGAATCTGCCGAATGGACTGAACATCGCCGCCATCGTCCTGATGTTGACGGGCACGCAGTGGTATTTGCTCTTCAACGTCATTGCCGGCGCTTTGGCGATTCCTCAGGACCTCAAGCACACCGCTGCGTTGCTGCACCTCAAACCGCTGGCGCGCTGGCGCATCCTCACCTTGCCTGCGCTCTTTCCGTACATCGTCACCGGCGCCATCACGGCCAGCGGCGGCGCCTGGAACGCCAGCATCGTGGCGGAATACACGGAGTTCGGCGGGCAGGTGCGCAGCGTCACCGGCATCGGCGCCACCATTTCTCATGCCACCGCCAGTGGACAATATGCGCTGCTGCTGGCGGCTACGCTCGCCATGATTTTGGCCGTCATTGCAATCAATCGTTTGCTCTGGCGCCGGCTCTATGTGCTGGCCGAAGAGCGCTTCCGCATGGAGTGACGCCTATGAACAACTCGAATACGCTGGTGCAACTGGTCAACGTAGAGCAGCGCTACAGCAGCGGTCGACGCACCTTCACCGCTGTGGAAAACGTCAATTTTACGATGGCGGAGGGCGAGTTTGTGGCGTTGTTGGGGCCATCCGGCTGCGGCAAGAGCACCTTGCTGCGCATCATCACCGGGCTGCAAAAACCCAGCGGCGGCCGCGTGCTCTACCGGGGTCAGCCGTTGACCGGCGTCAACCCGCACGCAACCATTGTTTTCCAGACCTTTGCGCTCTTTCCCTGGTTTTCGGTGCTGGAGAACGTCGAGATTGCGCTAAAAGCGCGCGGCCTGCCACCGGCGGTGCGGCTGCCGCGCGCCATGGAGCTGATCGACCGCGTGGGGTTGGACGGCTTCGAGAGCGCCTACCCTCGCGAGCTTTCGGGCGGCATGCGGCAGAAGGTCGGCTTTGCGCGCGCTATGGCTGTCGAGCCGGAGCTGCTCTGTCTCGACGAGCCGTTCTCGGCGCTCGACGTGCTCAGCGCCGAATCGCTGCGCAGCGAGCTGATCGAGCTGTGGCTGGAGGGCAAAATTCCCACCAAAGCCATTTTGATGGTGACGCACAACATCGAAGAGGCCATCATGTTGGCCGGCCGCATCATCGTTATGGACAAAGGTCCGGGGCGTATCGTCGCCGACCTCTCGGTGGATCTGCCCTATCCGCGGCAGCGCAACACGCCCGCCTTTACTGCGCTGGTCGATCGCGTCTATGCACTCCTGGCAGGGCAGACGCAGGCCGAACATATTGAGCTTGGCTCGGCACCGGGCGAGCCAGGAACCACGCGGCCGCTGCCGCAGGTCTCCATCAACAACCTCACCGGCCTGCTCGAATATCTCTCCGAACAGGAGAAAGGGCACGCCGATATTTACCGCCTGCCCGAACGGCTGGGCGTTGATTCAGATGAGTTGTTGCGTCTCATCGAGGCGGCCGAGCTGCTGGGCTTCGTCCACGTTTCCCAAGGCGACGTGGCGCTGACGCCGCTCGGCGACACCTTCGCCGACGCCAGCATCCTGGCGCGCAAGAACATCTTTGCGGTGCGTATCCGTCGCCTGCCTATTTTCAAATGGTTAATCACCCTGCTGCGCGCGTCGGAAAGCCGCAGCTTGGGGTGGGACGTCGTGCGCGCCGCATTAGAGTTGGAGTTTCCTCCCGACGAAGCCGAACGGCAGCTCGACACCATCGTAGATTGGGGACGTTACGCCGAAGTGCTAGCCTACGACGACGACAAGGCGCTAATCACGCTGGAGCCAGAGGCCGGGGTTTTGGAAAAAACGGGGACGTGACGTATACTTGGCCTGTACAACGGCTCTGATCAGAAGGGATGCAGAGCCGGTGATGAGGCTCGCCAACTGTTCGGTCGACCGGACTGATAGCCTCTGTATGGCGCCAACCGGACGTCGTGCAGAGGTTTTTTGTTGCGTCAGCGACTTTTAACGTTTGACGCATTTGTGCAGTATGGGATGAGAGATGGAACGCTTTCTCTATATCTCAATCGGCGCCATCGTCGGCGCAAACGCCCGCTATCTGATCAGCGTATGGGCGGCGGAGCGATTTGGCGTCAACTTTCCCTATGGGACGTTCCTGGTGAACATCATTGGATGCTTCATCATCGGCTTTTTCTTTGGACTGGGCGAGACGCGCATCACGATCACGCCGGAGTTACGGCTGCTCTTCGCCGTCGGCTTTCTGGGAGCGTTTACGACCTTCTCTACCTTTGGCTATGAAAGCGTCAGCCTGGCGCGCAGCGGTGCACTGTGGTTTAGCATGTTGAACATTTTCGGTACCAATCTCATCGGCCTGCTGGCCGTCATCGGCGGACTAGCCGTTGCTCGAATCCTTTCATGAGTGGAAGGAAGCGCTATGCAACTGACAGGGGAAGTAATCCGAGTCACCATTTACATCGGCGAAAGCGATCGCTATCGCGGCGCCAGCCTCTACATGGCGATCCTCGAATATTTGCGCCGCGAGGGCGCGGCGGGCGCCACGGTGACCCGCGCGCTGGCGGGCTTCGGCGCGCGCAGCCGCATTCACACCTCCAATATCGAGGTGCTTTCCAGCGATCTGCCGATCCGCATCGAATGGATCGACTTGCCACAACGCGTTGAACGCCTGCTCCCGCAGCTTCAGCAGATGGTCGACGACGGACTCATCGTGCGCGAGCCGGTCACCGTCGTGCACTATTCGATGGGGCGCAGCAAAGATCCACTTGAACAGCCGGTCTCCTACATCATGCGCGATCTGGATGAAGTGGCCAGCGTCGCGACGGACGCTTCGGTGGCGGAGGTGGTGGGGCTGTTGCTGGAACGCGGCGTGCGCAGCCTGCCTGTGGTGGACGCCGGGCGCCGGCTGGTGGGCATCATCACCGACGGCGATCTGCTGCAGCGCGCCGGGTTGACAACGCGCATTGCGCTGCACAAGGAGATGTCGGATGACCAGATTCACGCCCTCCTCGCCGCCTTGCGTCGCTCTCCGCTGACTGCGGGCGAGATCATGACCGCGCCGGTCATCTCGGTGCGCAATGACGAGACGGTGCGCACGGCCGTGGCGCGTATGGTCAAGCACAATCTCAAGCGCCTGCCGGTGGTCAACGAAGAGGAGCGGCTGATGGGCATGGTGAGCCGCATCGACGTCTTCCGCAGCGTCCAGCTGCATTACGATCGTAAAACGGCCGAAGTCGAGGAACCCAAACCCGGGCGCAGCGTGACGGAATTGATGTACACCGACGCGCCGACGGTCGGTCCAGACGCCACGCTGGAGGAGGTTGTCCGGGCGCTGGAGGCGAGCCGCCGACGTCGCGTCATTGTCGTCGACGACGAGCGCCGCGTGCTCGGCATCATCACCGACGGCGACCTCCTGCGTCGCAGCCAGCAACGCCAACATCCCGGCCTGCTAGAGCGGCTGCGCCGACTCGTCGTCGGCGAACCGGCGGTGGCTCAGGTGTTGCCGTCCGCCGGCGAGCGCGCCGCCGACCTGATGTCTACGCCCGTCATCACCATTCATCCCGATGCGCCGCTCGGCGAAGCGCTGCGCCTGATGACCACGCACGCGGTGAAGCGACTGCCGGTTGTGGACGAACAAGGTCGCCTGCTCGGCCTGTTGGGCCGAGCCAGCGTGCTGCGCGGGCTGATGGAGGCGAATGCAAGCGCGTAGACGGGAGAGAGTGTGAGAGCGAGAGAGCGGGAGAGTGGGGGCGGGCATGTACGTTGTGTAGAAGCAATCGTCGGTTCTTTTTCATGAAGGGAAGCGAGTTATGAAAGGGAGCGAGCGAGGTGAGCCGAACGTTTAGATGGAAGCCCGATCCCTACTGGCTGCTGTTGACGGCGCTGACCTTCTTCGCCCTGACGCCGCTGCTGGCGCCGGGCTATTTCTACAGCGCGCACGACGGCCGGCACAGCGTCTTCTTCGTCGCCATGTTCGATGAGACGATCCGCAATGGCGCGCTGTGGCCAATCTGGGCGATGCATCACAACCAGGGGTATGGGTTTCCCACCTTCCTGCTTCAGGCGCCGTTGGCGTTTTATGTGGCGCAGGGCTTTCTCCTCCTCGGCCTCGGCGTCACGACGGCGGTGAAATGCGCCTGGGCCGCAGCCTTCCTGTTGAGCGCATGGGGCATGTATGGCTTGGTGCGCCGCTGGGTCTTGACCTGGCCGCGACAGGAAGCATCGCCGCTCGACGCAAAAGCGCTCGGACGCCAGGCAGGCTTCATCGCAGGGTTGTTGTACGTCTTCGCACCCTACCATTTGCTCGACATGTACGTGCGGGCTGCGCTGGCGGAGACCATGCTGATCGGCTGGTTGCCGTGGGTCTTCTGGGCGTTTGACCGGCTCATTGGGGAAGGGCTGCGCCCCGGCTGGCAAACGCGCCTCGCCGTCGCAGCGCTGGCGTACGCTCTGCTCATTTTCACCCACGCCTTTGCGATCATGGCTGCGACGCCGCTGCTGATGGCGTTCATTCTGTTTCGGCTCTGGGTGCAATGGCGGCGCGACGGCGCGCTCGCCAACCGCCGGTGGCGCACCACGACAGCGCAGCTCGTCGCAGTCGGCGCAGCAGGCGCTGCAGGGCTGACGGCGGCGGCCATCTACGTGCTGCCGCTGTTGATCGAAGGCCCGCTGCTCTCGCAGGAAGACTGGGTTAGCGACACCTACGTCTACTCTCGCCATTTCGTTCACTGGGGACAATTTTTCAGCCCATTCTGGGGCTATGGGTATTCGGACGATCCGATAGGCGCCAACGACGGCATGGGCTTTCAGCTCGGCGCTGTGCTGGCGATTCTGGCGCTGGCCGCGCTCTACCTGCTCGTTGCACGCATGGGACGCACGCACAGCCTGCCGATCTTCTTACTGGCGACCACCGGCGCCCTGCTGTGGATGATGACGCCCGGCGCGGCGTGGCTCTGGCAGACGCTCTCCTTTCTAGAGGTGCTCCAGTTTCCCTGGCGGCTGTTGACGCTGG
>CALFWA010000093.1 GCA_937928035.1 uncultured Caldilinea sp.
CCTTCAATGTAATAACCTTCACGCGTGAATTTTGAGCCGTGACACGGGCACTCAAAGCGGTTGTTCGCCTGTTCCCACTTGTATAGGCACCCTAGGTGAGTGCACACCATGTAGAGAGCGAGCGGACCTTGATCCGCTGTATTGACCAGCCAAAACTTACCGGCAGTTTCAGGCTGGGGGGGAGCGTCGGTCGCAGGTAGAGCCGATTCTGGCCCCATGCGGAAGATGCCACCGAATTCACCCTCCTTGAAGCGCGGCATCATGAAGAAGAATAACCCCACCGCAGACTGCAAGGTGACGAGACCAAGCAGGCCACCCCAAGCGTAAGTCAGGAATTCGCGGCGATTCATCTCCTTGCGCGCTTTTTCCTCAGGCGACTCTTCGACGAAAACTGGCGCAGGCGCTGCAACTTTCTCCGCAGAGAGCACCTCCGCCTTGGCGGCGGCGCCATTTCCGCTCGAGCCATTTGTTGGCAATCCCCCAGCAGGGGCACCCTCTTTTCCTGCTACTGCTTCAGCGACGACCTCCTGTTCAGCGACGACCTCCTGGCGAGGCGCTTCCTGCACCGCTTCCGCCGTCGGAGCGGGTTGAGGCTTTGTCTGCGCTGCGGGTTGTTCCGACGCATGTTCGGCGGCCGCCTTAGCCTTCTGCGCAGCCGCCTGCATCTTCGCCTTCAACTCGGCGATGCGCTTTGCGCGATCATCGCCGCTCAGATCAGCAACTTTATCTGCCATTGGGATGCAGCCTCCTTTTCAGCACACACATTTGTGATTCAGGCAGTGGCTCTGACAAGCGTTCTAACGATGTGCCTGCTACATTGTTTGCACTCTGTTGTTTGCACTACGTTCGAGACCATCGCAGTGGTCCGCAGAAAGGGGGGTCTCCACCATTTCTGGCGTCAACTTGCGTGGACTATAGCATACGCTCGAACACTTGTCAAAATTATCACAAATTTCCGGCGCTGAAATCGGCTCGTCATGTGTTCGACCTAGAGTTGATTCGATCGAATGACGATGCTTCTGCAACGATAGTATATCACACTTGCATCACTTTTGTGTAATGTTTGCGCCTTTTTTCACAAGAAGTTTTATCAAATTGCCCGGCCAATCACCCACGCAAGTGAGCAAAAAGCTCGGTGCTCAGGTAGCGCTCGCCGTTCGAGGGCACGATGGCGACGATCAGTTTGCCGGCGTTCTCTGCGCGTCTCGCCACCTGGATGGCGGCGTGCAGGATGGCGCCGGAGGAGATGCCGACCAACAAGCCTTCCTCGGCGGCGGCGCGCCGCGCCATGGCGAAGGCGTCTTCGTTGGTCACCGGGATGACTTCATCGATGATCGAGGTGTTGAGCACCGCAGGGATGAAACCGGCGCCAATGCCTTGTATCTTGTGCGGTCCGGGTTGACCGCCGGAGAGCACAGGCGAGGCCGCCGGCTCCACGGCGATCGCTTTGAACGAAGGTTTGCGCTGCTTGATGACTTCGGCCACGCCGGTGATGGTGCCGCCGGTGCCGACGCCCGCCACCAAAATGTCGACCTGACCGTCGGTGTCCGCCCAGATCTCTTCAGCCGTGGTGGCGCGATGAATGGCGGGGTTGGCAGGATTCATGAATTGTTGTGGAATGAAATAGCGGCTGTCGGCGGCGGCCATTTCCTCCGCCTTGCGAATGGCGCCTTTCATCCCTTCGGAGCCGGGCGTCAACACCAGCTCGGCTCCGTACGCGCGCAGCAGAATGCGCCGCTCCATGCTCATCGTTTCCGGCATGACGAGCGTGCATTTGTAGCCTTTGGCCGCAGCCACAAAGGCCAGGCCGATGCCCGTGTTGCCGCTTGTCGGCTCCAGGATGATCGTGTCGGGGCCGATCAGCCCCGCCTTCTCCGCAGCCTCGATCATGCTCAGCCCGATGCGATCTTTCACGCTGCCGGCCGGGTTGAAGAACTCCAGCTTGGCCGCAATCGTAGCGACGGCGCCCTCGGCGATGCGGTTGATTCGGACGAGGGGGGTCTTCCCAACCAATTCGGTGACGTTGCTGGCGATTTTCATATGCACTGTTTCCCTATTGTTTCCTCTATTGCTTGTGTTTGGGTGTGAAAAACAATGGTCTCAAGCGGTCGCCTGGTCATTGCGCTGCTTTATTCTTTAGATTGCAAATGTGTGCGAATCGCTTGGATCATGGTCAATATTTGGGCGGCCTCCTGCGCCAGGGCGCTGGCGCGAAAGCCGGGGATCGCGTCAAGCTCTGCGAGCGTCGTTGGCGCGCGTTGGGCAATGGTCTTCAACAGGGCGTCGCTGGCAATTGTGTAGGGCCTGGCGTGCGTTTTGACGGCGAGCTTCTGACGCAACTCTTGAAGGCGCATATAAACCTGTTTCTGCATCTGCGCCGCCGCCACGCTGGAAGATCGATCAGGAGCAACGACGGCGCGAGTGGCGACGTCGCTCTTCCGAGCCTCTTGTTGCGCCGCCAGTTTTTCTTCGTCGCCCGGCTGAGGCGGATGGAGTTTGATGATGTCCAGGATGGTTTCCCCGTATTGTTGCAACCGCTGCGCCCCCATGCCGGGTAGCGCCGCCAATTCTTCGAGCGTCTGCGGCCGCGTCTCGGCGATCTGCAGCATCAAATCGTTGCGCATGATGACATACGGCGGCTGCCCCAATTGTTCGGCCAGACGGCGCCGCCACGACCAGAGCGCTTTCTGCAGAGCGGTGTAATGCTCGGCCCCTTCCTCCGAGGTTGCCTCCGGTTCTTCGACTGTCGGGGACGCCTCACCATAGCGCGCCAGTTCAGGATGTTCGGCCAGCCACGCCTCCGCTTCGATGCGACCGCGCAGCGTCGGCGCCAGCACGAGATAATCCTGGCGACTGTATTGACGCAGGCGATTCTGCTCGATCAGGTCGTCGATGTACGCCAGCGCAGCCGCCTCCCCTAGTGCTTTGAGCGCGCCGTGATGGCGCACCTGGTCGGGCTTGAAGGGCGCCCGCAGCGACCCGGCCAGGATGCGCGCCAGCCCGCTGCGCCCGACCGGCTTGGGCAGGCTCATCAGACAGTCGATAATCATCGGCTCGATATCGACGTCATCCGGAACCAGATGCTCGACGCGTTCCGGCAATTCGATGGCCGGACGGACGCCGGTGCAGTTGTCGCAGACGCTGCAACGCATACGCGGCGGGCTGCCGAAGTAGGCGCTGATGTAGCCATGACGACAGCTTTCCGTTGTGGCGTAGCCGATCATGTCGTCGATGCGTCGCAGCGCCACAGCTTCTGATTGTGCAAGCAGGGCGTCCAGGCGTTGATTCAGGTCCTTCGGTTCGGGCAGCATCTCGATGTACATGGCGCGGCGAGCGAAGCGCAGCGTGAAGAGGCCGCGATCCTGCCATTCGAGCAGCCGCACTTCCGTCTCTTCAAGGCGCCAGTGCATAAATCGCGCAATGTCAGACAGCGCAAAGGTGGCGGATTGTTCGGGGCCGAGCTGCAGCCCTTTGAACAAGCGCGCAAATGGGCGCTCTTCTAGCGCTTTGCGATTGAAATGTTTGGGGACGCTGATCATGACTTCGCGAGGCAGGTCAAAGCCGCGGCGCAGTAAGCCTGCGCGCTCCAGCAGGCTGGCGGCCACGCGCAGGATGGTCTCGTCGCTGTCAAGCACTTGCTGAAGACGTCGCAGATCGACTGCGCCGGAGAGCGGCTGTGCATTCGATGGAGAGGCGGCGTCGGCGCTCCTTTCTGCTTCTTCTAATGGAGCATCGAGGGACGCTTGCCCTTGAAGTTGCGCGGCGACGGCGGCGTACACGCGACGCAAGAAATCGACCGTATATTGTTCGGCGCGCGCCCAGCGCCGCAGGTTCGCCCAGTCGTTGTTGCTATAAAACAGAATGCCCTGGCTAAGCTGACCATCGCGGCCGGCTCGACCTACCTCCTGATAGTAGGCGTCGAGGCTGCGGGAGGGATGAAAGTGCACGATGAAGCGGATGTCGGGCTTGTCGATGCCCATTCCGAAGGCGATAGTGGCGACCACGACACGCGTTTGGTTGCGCATGAAGCGATCCTGCACCGGCTCGCGCTCAACCAGACCGGCGTGGTAGGCTTCGGAGCGCACGCCTGCGCGCTGCAAGGCGAGCGCAATTGCTTCCGCGCGGCTCCGGCTGTTGACGTAAACGATCCCGCTTCCTTCGGCGTTGCGCACGTAGCTCACCAATGCTGCCAGCTTCTCTTCTTCATTCTGGAACTGCAGGGCACAGAGATGGAGATTTGGCCGAAAGATGTCGAGCGCAATGACATGGGGGCGCGTTGCATGTTCGCCAGCATGGGCATCCTCAGTTTCATCCTTGATCATTTCGATAATCTCATCGCGAATACGCGGGGGGGCGGTGGCGGTCATCGCCAGCGCGCGGGGTGCGCCTAGTGCGCGCCGCGCCTCGCGAATAAAGAGATAGTCTGGGCGAAAATCATGCCCCCACATGCTGACGCAATGCGCTTCGTCGATGACGAAGAGATCGACGCCTGCACGGCGCAGGGCGTGTAAAAAGGCGCGCTGGCGGAGGCGTTCCGGCGCCGCATAGACCAGTTTGTATTTCCCTTGCACAATGCGTTCCATGCGCTCCGCCACCTCTGCGTCGCTGAGCGTGCTGTTGATAAAGACGGCGAGAGGTCGCGCCGCATGGGGCAACCCTTCCACCTGATCTTTCATCAAGGCTATCAGCGGGCTGATGACCAGCGTGACATGAGGGTTGACCAGGGCCGGCAACTGATAACAAAGGGACTTCCCTCCTCCCGTCGGCATAACCATCAGCACAGAGCGGTTGCGCAGCAATGCCAGGGCAATCGTCTCGGCCTGTCCTTTGCGCAACCGCTCGAAGCCAAAGTGACGAAGCGCCTCGAGCTCGACGCGCCTGCGCTCTTCAGGCGTCAGTTGCACTGCGTCGAGGCCGGTGTAGTGCTCATAGAATGACTCCGGATCTCTGGTCAACAGATCTGCGCCTTTCAGGAAGGGCGTCAAGCGCTCTTGCAGGGCGATGAGGTCTTGCTGACGCCTGCGTTGCAGCTCGAGCTGCACGGCGTTCGCCGTTTCGAGTTTTCCCAAGGCGGCGGCCAGGCGCTCCAGCTGGACAAGCTGTTCGACTTCCAGATCGACTGGAACGCCGCCGCCAAGACGCTGAAGCTGGGCATCGGCGAGGTCGCGTTGTCCGAGTGTCAGCGCAATTTCCGCTCCCATCAGAAGCGCAGCGCGATCATAAGGCTTGCGCTGCCGATAGGCCTCCACAAGAGACAGTGCAAGCTCGCCGTCGCCGCTTTCCAACAGAACCTTCGCAGCGGCGAGGATGGCGGCGGAGTTGGTCGGGTGCGTTCTGACCAACTCTTGGGCCGTTTGGCGGGCGGCGTCGCGCCTCCCCACCAACAACAGCGCTTTTGCTTCCAGCGACTGGGAGATGAAGGTGGCGTTGCGACGTTGGCGTCGCTCGATTACGGTGAGCGCCTTTTCCGGTTGCCCTGCTGCAAGATAGGCTTGTGCGAGGTAGTCGAGCAGTGGGAGACGGACGCCGTTCGCCGCCAACAGTTGTTCGGCGGCTTTGATTTGCTCTGAAGGATCTCCCCAGCGTTGAAGATGAGCGAGCAGACATTCGCATAGTTCCGCCGGCAGGCGGGCGAGGGTTTCAGGGGTGAGGGAAAGGTGAGCGGCGATTTGGATCTCAGATTCAACCATATGTCTTTAAGGTCAATCAAACTGTCGCCCGCCGCAACGGAATCGTTGTCGCCACCGAGAAGTTTGGCGCTCTTTGCAGGCTATCAGTATAATTCAATGCAACTGATAGAAAGAATTCGCCTTCGCGAAAACGCACGCCCACAGGCTCTCCAGCGCGTCACATGGATAGGCGACGGCTACCTGAACCAGCGCACTGTTGCAAAGCGTAAAGTCCTGTACACGAGCGCACAATTTCTCCATAATAAATTCACAGTCACGCAAGGGTGTTTTGCTGGGCGACATTGTAATATTGTGATTTGATTATGATCAATATTGATTTTGACCGAAGCGAAGATGGGCACGCTATCTGCGCCCATTTTCACAGCCGGGCAAGTTGCATCCTGGCACCAAACCCATAGAAAGCGAGTCAATCCGATGACAAGAGTTTTTATCACCGGCATGGGCGCGGTCACCCCGATCGGCAACGACGCTCCCACCTTTTGGCGAAATTTGCTGGCCGGCAAGTCCGGCGCGGGTCGCATCACCTCCTTTGACACCGGCGATCTGCCCTACAACATCGCGTGCGAAGTGAAGGATTTCGATCCTGGGCAGTATATGGATCGCAAGACGGCTCGGCGCATTCATCGTTCTTCCCAATTCGCCGTGGCAGTGGCGCGGCAGGCGCTCGAGGATGCCAAGTTGACGATCGATGCGAGCAACGGCGAACGCGTCGGTGTGCTGATGGCCACCGGCGGCGGCGGCATCACCGAGATCGAAGCGGCTGCGCTAGAGGTGGTGCGCAAGGGCTGGCGCTCGGTCGGCCCCTTTGTAGTGCCCAGCGCCATGGCCAACGCCGTCTCGTGCATCATCTCGATCGAGGTGGGCGCCAAAGGCCCTGTCATGACGAGCACAGCCGCCTGCGCCAGTGGCCACTATTCGATTCTCGAGGGTTATCATTTTCTTCAACGAGGAGAAGCGGACGTGATCATTGCCGGCGGCGCCGAATCCCTGGTGTCGTTACTGACGATGGCTGCTTTCGGGCGCATGGGGCCGCTCTCCAGCCGGACGGATGAGCCAGAGCGCGCCTGTCGTCCCTTTTCCATCGACCGCGATGGCTTCGTCGCAGGCGAAGGGGCAGCCGCCGTCATCTTGGAGACTGAAGAGCACGCACGGGCGCGCGGGGCCAGAATTTACGCAGAAGTGTTGGGTGGCAAGCTGACGGCCGACGCGTACCATATCACTGCGCCGGACCCAGAGGGAGCAGGCGCCGCGCGGGCGTTGCGCGGCGCGCTCCAGATGGCGAACCTTCAACCGGAGGATATCGACGTGGTGTTGGCACATGGCACGGGCACACAGCTCAACGACATTAGCGAAACCCTGGCGCTCAAGCGCGCCTTCGGCGAAGCGGCCTATAACCTGAAGATCACGAGCATCAAAAGCATGGTCGGTCATGCACTGGGCGCAGCAGGCGCTGAATCCGCTGTGGCTGCCGTGTATGCCTTGCGAGAGGGCATTGTTCCTCCCACCATCAACTACACCCCTGATCCAGAGATCGATCTCCACATTGTCGGCAACCATCCAGAGAAAGTGGACGCTCGATATGCCATCGTCAACGCTTTCGGATTCGGCGGGCAAAATGTTGTAGCGGTTTTTGGGCGGGTGGACGAATGAGCAAATGTAGGCTAGCCAAACAAATCTTCTTACGAGCTATGATATTCTCCTAGATGAAGAATAGGCGTAGAAGATGGGGAAGTCATCGCATCTGCTTGTCCAACCGATACGTCGCATCTGCATGTATTCGTCAATACTGGAAGAAAAACAGGAGGCAAGATGGACAACAAGGAATTATATCGCCAGAAGATGCAGGCTCGGCTTGATGAATTGGCGGCAGAATTCGACAAATTGAAGGCCAAAGTTGCAGGAGCCAACGCAGATGCGCAGTTGGAGTTGAACAAACAGATGGAGGCGCTTCAGTCCCAAATCGAGGAGGCGAAAAAGAAGTTGACGGAGCTATCTGAAGCAAGGGATGACGTCTGGGAATCGATTCAAGGCAGTACGGAGGCTATCTGGAATTCCATTCGCTCCATCGCAGGCGATATCGCCTCTAAGGCCAAGAAATAGCTGAAAAATCATGCTCCCACCATCTCAGCTTGTATTTTTGTAGAGGAATCTCATGGACAAACAAACTCTGATTGACCATTTAAACGAGGATCTGGCCGGCGAACTGAGCGCCATCATCCAGTACATCACTTATGCTGCTAAGGTCACCGGCCCTTATCGACCGCAGCTTGCACAGTTTTTCCTATCCGAAGTCGCCGACGAGCAGCTCCATGCGCAATTTCTGGCGAACAAAATTGTGGCGTTGGGCGGCGAACCAACGACGACGCCGCGCCCTGTGCCGCCGGCGAAGACTAACCGGGAAATGCTTGAAGCAGTGCTGGCCGCCGAATTAAAAGCGCGCGCCGACTATACCCAGCGCGCCAGGGAGGCCGAGGAGTTTGGTGATAAAGGGTTGGCTGTTCAGCTTGAGGACATGGTGCGCGACGAGAGCACTCACTCCGAGGAAACGGAGCGCATCTTGCGCGATTGGCCGCTCTAAGGCTTGAAGCGTGATTCCTAAAAAAAGCGCAGATTCGCTCTTAGCGAATCTGTGCTTTTTGCGCTCTTGAATTCCTGCTTAGAAGAGTCTCCACTTGCCGAAAATCGTTTTTTTATCAGCCCTGCGGAAGAAATTTATCCTCTTATTACATTTTCTCCATCATTTTTGACCTCATATTCTATTACACAGAAGATACTTGCTCTTTTTGTGCAAACGCACGTCTCTAATCGTTCGCTTTTGTCCCCTGCCCTTGCTTTCCTTCCGCCACCGACCTGGCGGCCAGGCACCCAGAATATCGCCACAGAATATCGCCACAGAGGCTCGAAGACACCGGAAAATGCGAGGATTTGGCTTTTTTCTATCTCAAGGTTCCTTTGTGTGTTCTTTGCTCCTTTGTGGTAGTTCCCCTCGCCCGAACTCTCGCAGCATCTTCGGCGGTCGGAGCGAGGGGTGAGGAAATTCGCAAGCGCCGACGCCGACCGAGCCGCCGGACTGCGTAACGCAAGTTTGTAAATCTCTGCCTGCGCAGTTTTCATAAAAAAGGCAAACCAAACCATTCGGCGCCTATAAAGGGGGCTCGTATTGGAAATCCGTTCAGGCGTTGCTCTGAGCCGATGGTATCCGTTGCAGCGGTGGGAGGCGCTGATCTAGAGAGGATCCGTTGGATTGATGAGCAAAATGGCAGGCGATAGCATGCGAAGCTTTTACAGCCTTCTTACATTTTTCCCAAATCTTCTTTGCAGTTCTAATGCATCATGAAGGTGAGCCAATGCAAAAGGCTCAGCAAAATAGTCGAGTCTAGAGCAAATAGAAAAGGAGGTTTCGTATGAAGGGTACAAAATCTTGGAAACAGTGGCTGTTGAGCGGTCTTCTGGCGGGGGCGATAGTGCTTGGCGCCGTAGCGGTCTTCCCGCAGACGAGCTTTGCTCAGAGCGACGACAGCGCACAACCGGCGCCGACGCTCCCGTGGGGAGGCATGCGCTTCGGCTGGAAGGGGGCAAACGCCGGCCAGTATCAGCAGTTCCTGGCCGAGGCGCTGGGCGTCACCGCGGAGGAGCTGCAGGCCGCACAGCTGAAAGCGCACAACGCCATGATCGACAAGGCGGTCGAAGATGGCTACTTGACGCAAGAGCAGGCCGATCTGCTGAAAGCGCGCCGCGCTTTCAGACAATACCTGGTCGGGCAGGCGCCGCAGAGCTTCGAGGACGCCCTGAATGCGGCGGTTGAGACGGGCGCCATCACGCAGGAGCAGGCGGATCTGTTGCGCAATGCGAAGAGCCAGTGGGGGCTGGGCGCCTTCCGTGGTCGAGGCATGTTCGGCGAGGGTTTCCACGGCGGTCGTGGAGGACGGGGCTTCCACTTCCGAGGCATGATGCCGGGCTATCCGGCGCCAGCGCCGACGCCGGACGCCAATTCGTAAGTTCATTCGTTCCTTCAGAAAGGGCTGTCTGACACACGCGGGCCTGTTATACCGGCGATCGAAAGCGGCGGGGCGCATCTCCCGCCGCTTTCGATGTTGAGCGCTCTTCCGTTCGCTTAGCCCACGCTCCATCCCTCCTCACTTGTCCGTAACAGCAGAACTGTGTACACTGACAGCCAAACGCTTTCAAGACTCTTACAGAGGTGCAGTCATGCAAATTCTTGGGATCGACATCGGGGGCAGCGGCATCAAAGGACGGTTGGTGGACGTCGAAAGCGGCGAATTGATCGGCGAACGTCATCGCATCGAAACGCCCAAGCCTTCGACGCCGGCGGCTGTAGCGGACGTTGTGGTCAAGATTGTGCGCCATTTCAACTATCGGGGGCCGGTCGGGGTGACCTTTCCCGCCATCGTGCAGCATGGAGTCACGCTTTCTGCCGCTAATGTCGATCGGTCCTGGATTGGCGCCCCCGCCCAGCAGATTTTCACAAAGGCTACGGGATTGCCCGTCTATGTCCTCAACGATGCAGACGCCGCCGGCGTCGCCGAAATGACCTTCGGCGCAGGGAGGGAATTTCAGCAAGGGATCGTGATTTTGTTGACCTTTGGCACCGGCATCGGCAGCGCAATCTTCCACGACGGCAAACTGTTGCCCAACACCGAATTCGGCCATGTGCCGATGCCGATGAAGGGCGTTCACGCAGAACATTATTGCTCCGATCGAGTGCGAAAAGAGCTAGATCTGACGTGGCCTGAATGGGGGAAACGCGTGGATAATTATCTCAAGTTAATGGAGTTGCTCTTTTCGCCGGATGTATTCATCATCGGCGGCGGTGTGAGCAAAAAGTTCGATAAATTTGCACCGTATCTTCATCGCAAGACGCGCATTGTGCCGGCGCACCTGCAGAATGAAGCCGGGATCGTCGGCGCCGCAATGATGGCTAGCCAACAGATGGTTCTCCATTGAAAGGAGTAAATCGCCAATGATAGAGGTTCCGCAGTGGAACCTGGCAACTGATCATTGGATTGAGCCAAAAAGCGGTAGGAGGTGCGGCTGAAGTTGCATGTTCCTGGATAGATCGCTAGGTTTGGGTGATTTCGAGGAAGTGCACCCCCAAGCTGCATCTACGAGGCTTCATAACCAAACATTATATTTTATGAAATTCCTTTCAGCGGCTGGAAGTCCGTGTTCTGTGAGAAAATTTCGCCTGGCTGTGTAATTCCTGCAATTAAAAACACTGAGTCAGTCTCATCCAAGCGACGATGACGACACCCTTCGAGCAACAAGTCACCTTTCTCTACACGACGGACCTGGCCGCCACGTCCTATTTTTACGAGAAGCTCATCGGTCTGCCGCCGGCGCTCGACCAGGGAACCTGTCGCATCTATCAAGTCAGCGCAGATGGTTTCCTTGGCTTTTGCGAACGAGAAGGCGCAACGCCTTCAGGCGTGATCGTCACATTCGTCACACAGGATGTGGATGGCTGGTATGAGCGGCTGTCGGCGCGCGGCGTTGCTTTCGAGAAAGCGCCGACGTTCAATCCTCTCTATAACATTTACCATTGCTTTCTTCGCGATCCGAATGGGTACTTGTTGGAAATTCAACGCTTTCACGATCCGGCCTGGCCTCACAAAACAGGTTCATGAATCTACTGCCTTGTTGAGTTTATCTGTTTTGAGCGAGTTGACAACATCAAGACCTCATGATATGCTTACGCCGCCTTTGGTCAGGAATATACAGCGCATCTGCCAAATGTTCAAACCATCCAGTAGAACTTAGTCTCTTCGCTTCGATGCGACGCAAATGCCGTCTATCATCTTGCTTTGCGCCTTCTTTCTAAGCTGCTTTCGAGCCTATCGATTTCATCCGCGGCGTTTTCGCCGGCGTTTTCAAACCATGCCCACACAAAAAAGTTTTGTGTGAGCGTCCCCGAGACGATGCTCCCCACACGCTGAACCCGCTCGGAGGTGAATAAGGAGAAGCAAAAGCAGCGGAGATCCCGCTGCTTTTGCTTGAGTGTGTAGAGGCATCTGGCGACTCACCGGAGAAGTTCGGCCAGCCCTTCTGCCAAGGAGACGCGCGGGCGCCAGCCCAGTTGCTGCAGCCTGTCGCTGCTTCCGGCCGAATGCAGGATGTCGCCCGCTCGCGGAGGGGCATAGCAACGGTGGACGGGGCGAGGCGCCAACGCCTCGAGAATTTCTAGCACCTGATTAAGTGAAACCGATCGGCCGGTCGCCACGTGATATACGCCGCCCCAGGTCAATCCGGCGTGCATGGCGGCGAACAGATTGGCTTGAGCCACATCATGCACGGAGACAAAATCACGCGTCTGAGAGCCGTCGCCGAAGATCGTGCACGGTTCGCCGTGCTGAACGGCGGCGCACCAGCGCGCCAGTACGCCGCTGTAGGGCGAATCGGCGCGTTGCCGCGGGCCATAGACGTTAAAATAGCGCAGCACGATGGTCTCCATCGCATAGGCGCGCGCGTACAGTTGCACCCACTGTTCGGCCATCAGCTTGCTGGCGGCGTAGGGGACAAGCGGTTGCACAGGCGAAGTCTCATCCTTGCGCCCAGGCAGATCGCCGTACACGGCGCAGGTCGACGCCAGCACGAAGCGACGAACGCCATGGCGTCGCGCTGCCTCGAGGACGGCGACCGTTCCGGTGGTGTTGATGTGATAGGTTCGCAGTGGTTCTCGCAACGATTGGGGAACGCTGACCAGCGCCGCCAGGTGTATGACGGCGTCGCAGCCCGCCATGGCGCGTTCTACGCTGTGTTCGTCGGCGACATCCCCCTGGATGAATTCAGCGTCCTGGGGCAGATTGGCGACGTCTCCGCTGGAGAGGTCGTCGAGGACGCGCACGCTGTGGCCGACAGCCAACGCTGCTTCCGCCGTGTGAGAGCCGATGAAACCGGCGCCGCCGGTGATAAGTATGCGCATAGTCAAGAAAGCGATTGTTTTCGAATCTTTGCGCCGTCATTGCGGCGGTTTTGTTAATTGAAAGAGCAGCCAGAGGGCCTTCGCCCATTGTAGCGCAAAAGAGCGAAGAGACGCAGGGCGACGCCTTGCGAATTTCACGAGCAACGAATCAGAGCTCGTTGAGGGCGAGATGAATCTCTTCGCGCACACGGACGTCTGTCTCTTGCTCCAGCGCCGTTGTCAACAAGTCAGCCGCCGGTTCACAGGGCTGCCTGGTGAGCACGCGGCCGAGCGCCCATGCGGCGTGGGCGCGCGCCACCGGCTCCGGGTCGGCGAGCGCCAGCGCCAGCGCAGGAACCGTGGTCGGAGCGCCCCAGTTGCCCAGCGCCACGCAGACGTTGCGCAACATGCCCGCCCGTCGGGCCCGTTTGACAGGCGATCGCGCGAATTGTCTGTTGAATGCTTCTTGATTGAGCCAATAGGGATGTGCAGTGTCGAAGCCTTCGAGCAGGGGCGGCGCCACGCGCTCGTGATGGGCGCGCAACCCCGCCAACCGTGGCGTGCGCTCCTTCAGACGCCGATTGTAAGGGCAGATCTCCTGACAGATGTCACAGCCAAAGATGCGATTGCGGAAGGCGGGCCTCAACTGGCGCGGGATGATGGAGCGCGCTTCGATGGTCCAGTAGGAAATGCAACGCAGCGGGTCCAGATCGTAGGGGCCAACGAAAGCGTCGGTTGGGCAGGCGGAGAGGCAGCGGGTGCAGCGGCCGCAGGTGTCCGGCTTTCTCGACGCCTCTCGTTTTTCGACCCTCTGGCGCAAAGTCCAACCTTCCGGTAAACGCTCCGGAATCAGAAGAACGGCCAGGAAGAGCCAGCTCCCCACAGAGGGGTGAATCGTACAGCAGTTTTTGCCGGTGAAGCCGAGGCCCGCCACCGCCGCCCAATCGCGTTCGAGCACCGGCCCGGTGTCCACCAGACATTTCCCCAGGGTGGTGCGCCCCGTCCGCTCGCGGATGAAGGCGTCAAGTTCATACAGCAGCGGCCGGATGATTTCGTGATAGTCGTCCCCCCAAGCGTAGGAGGCGATGACGCCGCGGCTGGGGTCATCCCGAATTGCGGGCGGGAGGTCGAACTGATGATAGTCGACGGCCAACACCACCATTGTCTCAAAGGGGGGAGAGGGTGGTTCGGCCAGCAGGGCGGGGAAACGGCGCTTCTTCCGGTGGCGCTCCAGATAGGTCATCTCGCCAGCGCGGCCTGCGGCGATCCAGGCTTCGAAGAAATCGGCGTGCGGCGCTTCGCCCACCGGCACAAACGAGCACAGGTCGAAGCCGAGTTGATAAGCTTGGCGCAGGATTGCCTGAATTAAGACAGAGGAAAGTTGCATCGATCTCGCCAAGGGAAATCTGATTTAAATTTGAAATAATTAGACCGGCCAATCATTTTGTTTTGTAGATTCTATGGTACGATGATGCTTATTCATTTATTGTTCGGAGAGTGACAGCGCCATGAATAAAAAGCGACTGACTGCAGCTGCGTATGGTCATTTTTCGATTGATATTTTGAATTCGTCTGTGGCAATTATCTTAACCCTGGCCGCTGCTCATTTCAATCTGAGCATCGCCCAGATTGGCTTCGGCGCCATGATGTATCAAATGTTCGCCGCCATGAGCCAACCTCTCTTCGGTGGTCTGACCGACAAGCTCAACGGGCGCTGGATCGGCGCTGTTGGCGTGTTGTGGACGGCGGTGTTTTTTGCTGCGGCGGCCTTCATGCCGACGTATCCGCTCTTTATCACGCTGCTGATGATCGGCGGGTTGGGGAGCGGCGCCTTTCACGCGGCGGGCATGGTGAACGCCTCGGCGGCTGGCGGCGCCAGGGCGGCGACGGCGACCTCCTACTTTTTTCTCGGTGGACAAACCGGCCTGGCGTTAGGGCCCATCCTGGCCGGCGTCGTGATCGGCAGCCTGGGATTGGCGGGGATGCCGCTGATGGCGCTGGTGGCGGTCCCGGCTATCGTGTTAATGTTCATGCACATGAACGACGCGTTGCCCGCTGCGCCGAAATCTCCCGGCGTCGAAAAACAGAGCGGCGACGCCCGTCGCAATCATGCGGCTGCAGCCTGGTTGGTGACGGTGTTTGTGTTGTTCATCCTTCTGCGTTCCGGCACCGCTCAAGGCTACGCCACGCTTCTGCCCAAATACTACGAATCCGTTGGGTTCAGCCCGGCGCAGTTTGGCCTGATGTTAGGCCTTTTTAACTTCGCCGGCGCTTTGGGAACCCTCATCGGCGGCCACCTCGGCGACCGCTTCAACCGCCGCACGATTATGATTGTCGCCTCCATTCTCAGCGTGCCCTTCGCCTATACTATGTTGCATTTCGACGGCGTAGGATACATGATCGTCGCCGCGTTGGCCGGCGTGTTGCTGAGCATGCCGCATAGCCTGCTGATGGTGATGAGTCAGGAGATGGCGCCCAGTCGCCGCGGCCTGGCCGGGGGGCTGGTGCTCGGCTTCATTTTCGCCAGCGGCTCGTTTATGGCCTGGCTGGAGGCGATCCTCGCCGAGCAGGTCGGTCTGCTGTGGGTGCTCTCGGTCGTCGCCTTCTTGCCTTTCTTCGCCGGGCTGATCGCCTTTGCCTTCCCCTCGGATCGCAAAGTGCACCCGTCGGCGACCCAGACACCTACGCCGACGGCCGCAGCCGGGGACTGAATCGATAGGATGCTGCGCAAGTGTCGGCCTCTCCCTCCTCATTTTGATAATTAAAACAATTTCATTTGACAAAAATGTTTCCTCGTGGTATCGTTTGAAAAAGGTAGAAATTGAAACGGAGCCGGCGACGAACCTGAATTGCCTTTTTGCCGGTTGTCGCCTTCTTATACATGTGAGAAACAAGCAACATGACCTTGAGTGCGCTTAGCAGGCGGGATTCTCCGCTCTGGCGAATTATCGAACATCTTCAGCGCAACGGCTCGGCGACGATCAAAGAGCTGGAAGAGGTGCTTGGCATCACGACCACTGCAGTGCGTCAGCACTTGCACACCTTGCAGGCGGAAGGATACATTGAGCGGCGCATCGTCCATGCGGGCGTGGGGCGTCCGCATCACGCCTACTTTGCGACTGCGCGCGTGCAGGAATTGTTCGCCTGCCATTGCGATGATCTGGCGCTGACATTGCTCGAGGAAGTTTTCCATCTGGAAGGGGAACAGCGCGCCATCGAGTTGTTGAACCGGGTGGGCGTGCGGCTGGCGCATAAATATGCGCCGTCTGTACGCTCCTCGCTGTTGCAGGATCGCGTCGGCGAATTGGCCGCAGCGTTCAACAGCCAGGGCATCTTGGCGGACGCCGTCATCGACGAAGAAGGAACGATTGCGCTTCGCACCTACAACTGCCCTTTTCATGAGTTGGCGCAGGAGCATCGCGAGATCTGCGAGATGGATCGCGGGATGCTTGAAAAAGTGCTCGGCTCGGACGTCAGGTTGAGCCGGTGCATGATGGAAGGGCATACCGGCTGCACCTTCACGGTTCGACACAAAGAGGCGGCGCCGAGCGCAACCGACGGCGCGCCCGTGGAAGGCGCAACGCTGCACGTTTCTGTGTGAAACGCGCAGGACGAATGTTGGGGTTTATGACGAAATCGCATAGCATGAACCAGATTAGGTTTCAATTCAGGGAGATCGGCAGGATTGGATGATTCAGCGCAGTCGACAGCCGATTTCAACCGTACCTTATATTCTCGAGTAGCGTATCTAAGTAGTGCACAAAGGTTTTGGAAAAAGAGGAGTTAACAGCAATGAGCGTTTTGGAAATCCGCAATCTTCACGCCGCTGTTGAAGATCGTGAAATTCTCAAGGGCGTCAATCTGACATTGCGCACCGGCGAGATTCATGCGCTGATGGGGCCGAACGGTTCGGGCAAGTCGACCCTGGCGTACGTCATCGCTGGCCATCCCCATTACGAGGTCACCGAAGGCGACATCCTGCTCGACGGCGAGAGCATCCTCGACCTGGAGCCGGATGAGCGTTGCAAGAAGGGTATCTTTCTGGCCTTCCAATACCCGGTGGCGGTGCCGGGCGTGAGTGTTGCGAACTTCCTGCGCACAGCGGTGAGCAACGTGCGCGGCTACACCTCGCGGCCGGTTGACGCCGAGGGGCGCAGCGGCGTCATCGGCAGCAATCTCATGCCGATGCGCGAGTTCCGCAAAGAACTGAATGAAAAGATGAAGGAATTCAACGTCGACCCGAGCTTCGCCCGCCGCTATCTCAACGACGGCTTCTCGGGCGGTGAGAAAAAGCGCACCGAGGTGTTGCAGATGGCGATGTTGCAGCCGAAGTTCGCCATTCTGGATGAATCCGACTCCGGCCTGGACATCGATGCGCTGCGCGTAGTGGCGGATGGCATCAACAAGCTGGCGACGCCGGATCGCGGCTTTCTGGTGATTACACACTATCAACGCATCTTGAACTACGTCAAACCTCACTACGTCAGCATCTTCTACGACGGTCGCATCGTGATGACCGGCGGTCCAGAAGTGGCGCACATGCTGGAAGAGAGGGGCTACAGCTGGGTCGAGCGCGAGTTCGGCGAGGCTGTGGCTGCGTAAGGTGACCTTCGCAGAGAGAGAAAGGACAACGACCATGGCCACCCATGCAGATCGAGAGGCGCTCAAGGGCGTCAAAGAAGAATATGAATACGGTTTTTACGATGAGATTGAACCTGTTTTCAAGACGGAACGCGGGCTCAATCACGACGTCATCGATAAGATTTCCGACCAGAAGAACGAGCCGCAGTGGATGCGCGAGTTCCGCCATCAGGCGCTCGACATCTTCTTTTCCAAGCCGCTGCCGACGTGGGGTGCAGACCTGAGCGGCATCAACTTCGACGAGATCGTCTATTATGTACGGCCTACGGAAAAGCAGGGCAAAAGCTGGGATGAAGTGCCGGAGAGCATCAAGCGCACCTTCGATCGCCTCGGCATTCCGGAGGCGGAGCGCAAATTCCTGGCCGGCGTCGGCGCGCAGTACGACTCCGAGGTCATCTACCACAGCCTGCGCGAAGAATGGGAGCGCCAGGGCGTAATTTTTCTGGACATGGACAGCGGCCTG
>CALFWA010000094.1 GCA_937928035.1 uncultured Caldilinea sp.
GGGACTGACGGACGCGCGCATCGCCATCTGGCCGGAGCCTCTCTCCGAGGCCGACCAGGCCGAACGCGTGCTGGCGAGCACCCATGCGGCGATGGTCATTTGGGGGGAATATGACGCTGGCCGCGTGCGCGCCAGCCTGACGACGCCAACGCAGGAGGACGCTTATTGGGTCAACCCGGTCGATGCGCCGTCCTCGCTGCCTTATGTCATCAACCAGGATGTCCCGCGCGACGCTCGCATCTTTGCGCTTTACACACTGGCCGGCTACTACCGCACCGTCGAAGAAACGGACAAGGCGCTGCTCGTCTACCGCCGCACGCTGGCGCAAGCGCCGAGCGATCCGACGATCCTGGCCTCGACCCACTTTTACATCGGCCTGTTGACGCCGATCGTTCAAGGATACACCGTGCAGAGTTTAAGCGAGGCAATACATCACTATACGAAAACATTGGAGCTTCAACCGACCTGGGAGAACGCCCGCTACAACCGTGGCACCGCCCTGCTCGGTCGCGCCCTGCTCTCCCTCGATGAACGCGCCGACCTCGACGCCGCCATCGCCGATTTTGACGTCGTCATTCGCCGCCACCCCAACCGCATCGACCCGCTGTTGAACCGCGGCATTGCCTACTACCAACGCAACGACGACGAAGCCCTTGCGGCCGCCTACAACGATTTCTCCCGCGTCATCGCACTGGCCCCCGAAGACTATCGAGGCTACTACCACCGCGCGCTGGTCGAAATTCGCCGCAACAGCCCAAACTGGGCCGCCGATCTGGAGCAGGCGCAGCGGCTGGCGCCTGATTTCGCTCCCATCCAGAACGCCCTCTGTTGGGGATATGGGACGGCGGGCGAGGCCCAAACCGCCCTCCCCTACTGCGACGCTGCCGTGACGCTCGACCCCACCGGCGCCAGCTTCGACAGCCGGGCAATTGCGCTGGCGCAGCTGGGCCGTCACGAGGAGGCGGCCGCAGACTTGCGCGCCTACCTGGCCTGGGTGCAGCAGGAGCATCCATCGCTGTACGCCAAATATCGGGGGCCGCGCGTGGAAGGCTGGATCGAAGCGCTGGAACGCGGCGAAAATCCTTTCACAGCCGACGAGCTGGCCCTGTTGCGCCGAGGAGCGGAGTGATGGAGTGTCGCGTAGGCTGCGGCGCATGTTGTATCGCCATCTCGATCAGCTCCCCCATCCCCGGCATGCCGGAGGGAAAGCTGGCGAGCGTGCGCTGCGTCCAGCTCAGCGAAGACAACCGCTGCATGATTTATGGTCAACCTGAGCGACCGACGGCCTGCAACGCGCTGCGCCCCACCCCAGAGATGTGCGGTTCGAGCTTTGAAGAGGCGATGATCTACCTCACCTGGCTGGAAGCTGCGACAGCGCCGTAAATCAAGGATGCGCGGACGCGGCGGATGGAACGGAGCTGCACGGACGAGTCCGCATGCACCCATCCGCCGAGAAGGGAAACAGCGTGCAGATTGAGTCGCGGCAACCCGCGTTCTTCATCCATCCATCCCGATTGCAAAGGAGCCGACCATGAGCAACGACGCTTTGAACTGGATCGAGCAGGAGCTGGCCGAGTTGGCGGCCAGAGGGCTGAGCGCCAACATTCGCGTGATCGATTCGCCGATGGACGCCTGGGTGACCATCGACGGTCGACGGGTGCTCAACTTCTGCGCCAACAACTACCTGGGGCTGGCCAACCATCCCCGCCTGCGCGAGGCGGCCAAGCGCGCCATCGACCGCTACGGCATCGGGCCGGGCGCGGTGCGCACCATCGCCGGCACGATGACGCTGCACGTCGAGCTGGAGCGGAAACTGGCGGAGTTCAAGCAGGCCGAGGCGTGCATCACCTTCCAAAGCGGCTTTATGGCCAATCTCGCCACCATTCCGGCGCTGATGGGCGAAGGCGACCTGATCTTCTCCGACGAGCTGAATCACGCCAGCATCATCGACGCCTGTCGGCTGAGCAAGGCGCGCACCGTGCGCTACGCCCACAACGACGTCGATGATCTGCGCCGCAAGCTGGCCGAACATCCTCAGGCGCGGCGTCGCCTGATCGTCAGCGACGGCGTCTTCAGCATGGACGGCGACATTGCGCCGCTCGACAAGCTGGTGGAGACGGCGGAGGAGCACGGCGCCATCCTCATGATCGATGACGCCCACGGCGAAGGCGTGCTGGGCCGCAGGGGACGCGGCATCGTCGATCACTTCGGGCTGCACGGACGCGTCGACATCGAAGTGGGCACGCTCAGCAAGGCTTTCGGCATCGTCGGCGGCATGGTGGCGGGCAAAAAACCGATCGTCGAATGGCTGCGACAGCGAGGGCGCCCCTTCCTCTTCTCCAGCGCCATGACCGTGCCCGATGTGGCCGCCTGCATCGAAGCTGTGGACATCTTGCAGGAGTCGGATGAACTCGTGGCGCGGCTGTGGGAAAATGCGCGCATCCTGCGCAGCGGCATGCAGGCGCTCGGCTTCGACACCGGCCACAGCGAAACGCCGATCATCCCGCTGATGTTGGGCGAGGCGCCGTTGGCACAGGAGTTCAGCCGCCGTCTCTTCGAGAAAGGCGTCTTCGCCATGGCCATCGGCTATCCGACCGTGCCGATGGGCAAGGCGCGCATCCGCGTGATGAACTCCGCTGCGCACAGCAAGAGCGATTTGGAGCAGGCGTTGGAGATCTTCGAGGCGGTGGGCAAGGAATTGAGGGTGATCTGATGCGCAAACGGGTCATCTTCATCACTGGTGCCAGCGGCGAGGTGGGGCAGGCATTGCTCAAGGAGCTGGCGCGCCAGGGCGAACGTCACCTTTTAACCTTGGACCTGCATCCTTTGCCTGCGGAGCTGCAATCGTTGAGCATGCACGTTGAGGGCGACCTGCTCAATTTGCGTCTGCTGGCGCGACTGGTGAGCGAGTACGAAATCGACGTGATCTATCACCTCGCTGCCCTGCTCTCGACGCGCGCCGAGATTCAGCCGGAGGAGGCGCACCAGGTCAACGTCGAGGCGACGCTGCAGCTGCTCAAGATTGCGGCGGAGGAGAGCCAATGGCGCAAGCGCCCGGTGCAGTTTATCTTCCCCAGCTCGATCGCCGCCTACGGTCTGCCGGACCGTGAGACCAAGATGCACTTTCAACGCGTGCGCGAGTTCGAGTGGAACCAGCCGCGCACGATGTACGGCTGCAACAAGCTCTACTGCGAACATCTCGGCGTGTATTTCAGTCGCTACTATCGGCAGCTTGCCGCCGAGCAGCCACCGACGATCGACTTTCGCTGCGTGCGCTTCCCGGGGCTGATCAGCGCCTACACCGTCCCATCCGGCGGCACCAGCGACTATGCGCCGGAGATGATCCACGCCGCAGCGCGTGGCGTTCCCTACGCCTGCTTTGTGCGCGAGGAGGCGCGCATTCCCTTCATGGCGATGCCCGACGCGGTGCGTGCACTACTTATGCTGGCGCACGCACCGCGTGAACGGCTGACGCGACACGTTTACAACGTCACCAGCTTCACGCTCTCCGCTGCGCAGATTCGCGACCGCGTCTTGGCCGCCTTTCCCGACGCGCAGATCACCTTTCAGCCGGACCACAAACGCGAGGCGATCGTTGACTCCTGGCCCGCAGACATCGACGACAGCGCCGCCCGGCTGGACTGGGACTGGGCGCCGGAGTACGACGTCGAGCGGGCGTTCAACGAGTATCTCATCCCGATCATTCGCGAGCGATATCGGTCGAGATAAGGGGGGTGCAAACAGCGTGTCTGTCTACTGCCAGATCGACGCCAGGCGCCAAACCGTCAGGCGTTGGACGTTGATGGCGGCGCCTGTAGTGAAGAGGCGCACGCCAGCGCTGTCGCTACGCCGGGGATAAAGGCGCGTCGCCAGGTAGCGGCCGTCCTCGCTGAAGATCTCCAACGTCGAGGCGTCGACGAAGATGCGCAGGACGAGCGGCGTCGCCGGCGACAGAGGCATGGAGGCCGTCGGCGTCACAGCGACGCCCGCCTCGAGTCGCTCCACGTACAGTTCATTCTGTTGCGGCCGGACGACGATGCGCGTCTGTTCTTCGCCGTCGGGCGAGCAACGCACGGCCACGCCGAATGCATCGGCGCGATCTGAGACAAAGGCGATCTCGATCTCCAGCGCGTCTCTGGCGACGTCCAAGCACTGGGTGGTGTGGGGGGCCAAAGGCAGGTCGCTCAGGCTCCACGCTTCGCCGCGCAGCGCTTTCAGTTCTGGCGCAGGGGCCAGCGCCAACCGCCCATCTTCTCGCAGCGCGACGATGAGAGGCAGCGACATGCAGCCGCTCCAGCCCGCCGCCATCGCAGCCTCGCGAGGCCGCATCTCGCGCAGCCATCCGAAGAGTAGATAGCGCCCGTCGGTCAGCCGCGTCGCCTGCGGAGCGTAGAAGGAGTCGCCATAGGCCAGCACGGCTCCCGTAACAGGCGTAAACTTTTGCTCGCAATACAAGCCGGTGAAGTATGCGGCGTGATGCAAGCGGAAGTGCGCATCTTGCACAGAGAGGATCAGGGCGCGGAGGTCGCCGAAGTCGAGTAGATTGGGGCACTCCCACATGGCGCCTTCATAAAAAAACGGGCTGGCCTGCTCATCGCCCGCCAGCAGAACGCGCACGAATTCCCAGCGCCGCAAGTCGACGGAGCGGTAGAGCAGGACGAGTCCACCCACTCCTTCGCGCCGCGAGCCGATCACCATCCACCAGGCGTCGTCCTCGCGCCAAACGTAGGGGTCGCGAAAATCGCCGCCGCAGACCGCCACAATTTCCACCGGCGGCGCGGGGATGACTGGGTTGCCCTCATATTTGCGCCAGGTCTCCAGCGTCTCGTCGCCCACCGCCAGACAGACCGCCTGAGGGCTGACGCCAGTGTAGAGCAGCGTCGGCGCGCCCTGGCCATCGACCGCGCAGCCCGACCAACAGCCGTCGGCGTCCGGTCCACCCGGCGTCGGCGCCAGGGCGATAGGATGATCGCGCCAATGCACGAGATCGACGCTGGAGGCGTGCCCCCAGTGGATCGTGCCGTGAAAGGGGCCGTTGGGGTTGTATTGGTAGAAGAGATGGAGCGTCCCTTTCCAGTCGATCAGACCGTTGGGATCATTGAGCCAGTTGGCGGGCGCAGTGAAGTGGTAATGCGGGCGGTGCGGGTCGGGTGTACGTCGGGCATGTATGAATCGCCCAAACCCAGGGCTGGGGTTTTGCATGAAATCTCCATTCTATTTGCATTCGATAGAGTTTATTGCACAACAGACAGGCAGGCTAAGCCTTTTACGCCGCCCATCATGATGCCTTCAATCAAATATCGTTGTCCACCGATTTGCGCCGTCGATTACGGCTGCCTCTTCAAAGTCCTTGGGCACGCCCAGAAAATATTGCCGCATCAAAAATGTCCCCAAAGCTGTCGGCAACGCAGGGATGACGAGCGCCCAAGGAGTGTTTGCCAAACCCAGGCGACTGCTTATCACAAAAATCGTCGCCTGCGATGCGATCATCATAGTGGTCATGACCAACCAAAACAACAAATTCTGCGCCGGAAACTCCAGTCGCACAAATGCATATCCTGCCAACGATGCAGTGCATAGTTGGCCGATCACTACAGCGATTGCTCCGATGAAACTGTTGAGAATTTACCGAAAAACGGACTGTGTTCTAATGCAAAGCACCAGCTTTCCAAGAAGTCACCCACAAGACATCCGGTGGATAGGGATTCAATTCAAGGAGAGGCGCAGCTTGGTCGCCAATTGTTCTGATCGGTGATAGAATCTTATCAGTTCGCAAAATAGAAAACTGAAAATCAACGGCGAAACTGTAAATCTGAAACAGAGGTATCAGATGAACCCGCCTACCGACTCTCTCCGCGCAGAGGTGTTTGCAAGAGCGATAGACAGCCGCAACCGAACAGACGAAGAGGCCGACGCTGACTTGGCCGCACTGATCGCTCGAATCAACGAACAATTGGTGGAGGAGATCAAGGAACGCCCTCCATCCAGCGTTAGAGCCGATGCCCTTGCGGCTGCTTGCGACGCCTGGGCGTCGCTGGTATCACACGCCCTCGCACAGGTCCACGCGCCTATGAGTCCATTTCCGCGCAATCGCGCCGGCTGGGGGCAGGGAGCGATTCAGCAAGTCCAGCAGTTTGCAAGAATCTTGCAAGCTCCCCTATCTACGGCGCAGCAGGGCTTGGGAGCAAGTTCGTACTCGATCGGTGTGGGGTTTCCGTGGGGCGTCAGCATTGGCTTCACATGGCCTTAAGAAACAGATCAATCACCGAGTCGCGCCAATGGTCTGGTTTTTGGGCCGCTTCCAGCGGTGTAGGAATGCCTAGAGTTTTGAGGAGTGATCGCCTATTCTGATGTCATCGCCTCCTCACAAAATCAACATCGCATCCCCAAACGAAAAGAAGCGATATCCTTCTCGCTTCGCCTCCTCATATGCAGCCAGGAGGATGCGCCGGCCAGCGTCCACGTCCTCCGGATGCACCTGGGCGATGAAGGCGCTGACCAGCATCAGCAGGCTGGAGCGAGGGAGGTGGAAGTTGGTGATCAGCGCATCGACGGCGCGGAACCGGTAGCCCGGATAGATGTACAGGCTGACGTCGCCTACGAAGGCGGCCACGCGCCGCCAGGGGCATGCCTGCGCGTCGTAGGGATCGAGCCCCTGCGCCGCCGTCGCCGCCCATTCCAGCGTGCGCACGGTGGTCGTGCCGACGGCGACGATGCGTCCACCGGCCAGCGCAGTCTCGTTGATGCGTCGCGCCGTGGCGCTGCTCAGCTCCGCCCACTCCGTGTGGATGTGATGATCTTCGACGCGCTCGCTCTGCACCGGCTTGAAGGTGTCCAGCCCAACGTGAAGGGTGACCGTCTCGAAGCGCACGCCCTGCTCGCGTAACCGGAGGAGCAGCTCCGGCGTGAAGTGCAGGCCGGCGGTCGGCGCGGCGACGCTGCCTTCGGGGCGGCTGTAGACGGTCTGGTAGCGTTCGCGGTCGCCGGTGTATTGCGTGATGTACGGCGGCAGCGGCACCTCGCCCAATGCGTCGAGATAAGGGTGCACAGGTGCGCTGAACTCGACGATGCGCGTCCCCGCCGGCGTGACTGCAACGATCTCGGCAAACAGCTCCTCGCTCAGGTACACTTTCGTCCCCTCGTTCAGACCCCGCCCGCGCACAAGGCATTCCCACACTTTGCCCTCCTCATCCCGCCGGCGAAGAAGGAAAACCTCCACCTCGCCGCCCGTAGGCTTCCGCCCGTGCAACCGCGCCGGAATGACCCGACTGTCGTTGGCGACGAGCAGATCGCCGGCGCGCAGATAGTCGCCGATCTCTCGGAAGATGCGATGCTCGATGCGTCCGTCGGCGCGGTGAAGCACCATCAGACGGCTGCTGTCGCGCGGCTCCGCCGGTTGTTGGGCGATGTAGGACTCAGGCAGTTCGTAGTCGAAAAGTGCAGTTTCCATGACGGCTCGCCGGTTTGATCAAGGACGACGATTTAATGGATTTTGATCTATCTTTTCTTACCACAAAGCCATGAAGAAACAAAGGCGTCAAGAGGGAGCGAATGCGCAAATCAGAGCGCAAAGCGGACGAATGCTTGAATACAGGAAGCATCAAGCATCCGGCCACTTTGCGCTCCAAGAGGAATATACAGCGCAGCGCTGTAAAGTGCGGTTTACGACGCTACGCTGCGAGGGGGATGCCAGAGTTCTCTTCGACGCCGGCGGCGACAGGGACGCGCGCCTGCGCCTTTGGCTCCAACACGACCGGCATGCCATGCTGTTGACGCACCAGCCGGTCAATTTCGGCGGCGAGGTCAGGATTCTCGGCCAGGAACGCCTTGGCGTTTTCACGCCCCTGACCAAGGCGAATGTCGCCGTAGCTGTAGAAGGCCCCGCGCTTGACGACGATCTCTTCGCTGACGGCCAGGTCGAGCAGGTCGCCCACTGCGCTGATGCCTTCGTTGTACATGATGTCGAACTCGGCGGTGCGGAAGGGCGGCGCCACCTTGTTCTTCTTCACCGTCACGCGCGTGCGGTTGCCTACGACCTCGTCCCCCTGCTTGATGCTCTCGATGCGCCGCACGTCCAGCCGCACGCTGGCGTAGAACTTCAACGCCATGCCGCCCGTCGTCGTCTCCGGGTTCCCGAACATCACCCCGATCTTCTGCCGCAACTGGTTCGTGAAGATCATGCACGTGTTGCTCGCCTTCACCACCCCCGTCAGCTTGCGCAGCGCCTGGCTCATCAGCCGCGCCTGCAGCCCCACGTGGCTATCTCCCATCTCCCCTTCGATCTCGGCGCGTGGCACAAGCGCCGCCACGCTGTCCACCACCACCACGTCCATGGCGTTGGAGCGCACCAGCGCCTCGGCGATCTCCAACGCCTGCTCGCCGGTGTCCGGTTGGCTCACGTAGAGG
>CALFWA010000095.1:0-25000 GCA_937928035.1 uncultured Caldilinea sp.
ACTTGAGTGGCGCGCAGCAGAATCCCCCACAGGAAAAAGCAGGTCAGCGCCATGGCCAGGGTCTGCACCCGAGCATCCGGAATTCTGCTGAAATAAGCATAGGCGGCCGGCAGCGTGATCACGGCAACGACGCCGTATAGAATATGAATCCATGCTCTCGGCAACACCACACCCAGTCCCTGGAACCACAGAATCCACCCTACGCCGAACTGCGCCAGCAAAAGCAGCTCGCCGATTACGGCGGCGCCGAACCAGGAGCCATCGAGCGGGCGAGAGCGAATGCGCAAAAATAGCGCCCAAATTGCCAGAATCGCAATAAACATCGTGCAGGCGTTGGCCAGACCACGATGGATCTCCACCCAATTCATTTCGAAGCCACTCTACATTGTATTTGTTAACAGTATGTTGTCGATGTGTGACAGAACAATGCTATATCTTGTACATCGAAATCACAAACTCTGCAAAGTCTGTGATTATTTTCACACATCAAGACGCAAACGAGTTCAAGCAGGAGCGTGGACGCTTAGATACTGCTTCAACACGCCGGCGCAGGGGCCCATGATGTCGTAGGTTTCCCAGCCCGCAGTGGGCGACAGCGCAAAGATTGCGCCGCCCAGCACATAATCGTTCTGACGCATGGCGTTGTCGTACCAAACAAGTTGCTCCACGTACGCGCCCGGCCCCCACAGGCCGTAACCGTGCTCCGCCCAGTACTGCTGGAACTCCTGCCAGCCACGCGCCTCAGGGGGGCCGGGGCGATTTTGCACAAGGCCATCGACGCCAAGCTCCGTCATCACAAGCGGCAGGGTGAGGCCGGCGGGCGCAAGGATGTCCCGATACACTTTGCGGTAGCGCAGCGTCAACCATCCTTCGTCCTGTGGCGTCACGCCCGGGTAGCGTCCCCTTCCATCTGCAGTGGAGAGATAGTAGATCGTCGGGGCGGAGTATTCGTGGAGTCCGAGCCAGCCATCGTACTGAAGGGCGGCCTGGAGCGCCGGGAAAAAGGCGCTCCACAGCTCCAGCGGCGGCTGACCGGCGCCGAAGTTGCCGATCACGCTGCGAATGCCGCGCTCGCCGAGCAGCCGCGTGCGTTCGGCTTCAAAGTCGGCGAAGCGCGCCATCTCTTCGGCATTGGCGGCGACCGGTTCGTTGTAAGACTCCCAGCCGTCGAAGTAGGGCCGTCGTGCTGGGTCGTCGGCCAACGGAAGCAGCGTCTCCACGAAGCGGCGCGCCTCTGCGATGGGGTCCAGGGTGGCCAGATTGATCTGCTCGAGCGAGATACGCCCGATGATGCGCGTGCGCGGCGAGATGCGTTTGATGTCGGCGACGAAGGTGGCGTCCAATTCCAACGTCTTCACCACCGTGACGGCCTGTGTTTCCAGCAGCTCGAAGATGCTGGGGTGATTGTGGCCGACGAATAAGCCCAGTTTGCTGGGCGGTCCAGGCGGAAAAGGCGTCGCCTGTGGCGTGGGCGTGGGAGGGGGCGTGTCGGTGGGCCGCGGCGTCTTGGTGGGCGTGGGGAGGAGCGGCGGCTCGGCGGCGGCTACCTCCGCCTCGCCGGCGACGATCAAGGGCAGGTACTTCGTATAGGGGTGAGCAGACGATGGCGTTGCGGCCGGCGACGGCGTCGCAGTAGACTGACTGCGTCCGCAGGCGGCGAGCGCCAGGGCGGCCATGCCACTTATGGCCCCATGCAAAAAGAAGCGACGGCTCCACGTACGAACCGGTCCTGGCTCGCTTGCTTGAGCGGAGCCTGACGAATTTTGGAAACTGAGGACGTCGTTGTCGGTGGAAAGAGAGGAAGCCTGATTTGTTGCAGAAGTATCATTCATGAAGTTACAATAACATTATCTGTGGATTGGCTCAAATTAAAACATCGTTTAACATCAACGAAGCGGCAATCGGTTTCGTTCCCGATGCTGCGCCGTATAGATCTCGGAGAATTGTTTTGTGGAAAGGAGGCGTTATGGAGAAGTTCGATCTCAGCATCGAATACTGTGTGATGTGAAACTACACCCCTCGAGCCCTCAGTTTGACGGGCGAACTCTTGAATCTGTTTACTCCTTATATCCGCACGCTGACGCTGATTCCCTCCGGCAGCGGACGCTTCGAGGTGCTTGCCGGCGATGCTGTAATTTACAGTAAGAAGGCGACGGGTCGCCATGCCGAACCCGGCGAAATTGCGCGTCTGTTGCAGGAGAAACTGGGCGTGCGCCCTATGCCGCTCGAAGGGTAAGGCGGCCTAGAGTCTTTGCATGGAGCTGCAAGGGGCGCCGTTGAATTGCGCGCCCCTCTGCAAACTCACTGCGAACGCGGTCATCACAGCCCTGTGGGCAGATCGACGAACTCAAACTCCAAATCGAATTTTTCCTGCAAATGTTGACCAAGCGCCTGCACGCCGACGGTTTCCGTTGTGTAGTGTCCGCCGTAGATCACGTTGATTCCGGCGTTTTGAGCCGCGTAAAACTCGGCGTGTGAGGTCTCTCCCGTGAGGAAAGTGTCGCAGCCCAACGCAGCGGCGGCGGGGATTTCACGAGCGCCTGCACCGCTGAGGATGCCGATTTTATGGCTGATGCGTGGGCCATACGCCTGTACAAGACGCACAGGCCCCACGTTTTGCTCAAAGCGATCCACCAGATAATCGAACTTGACGCCATCGAGCGCCACGGCGATGACGCCGATCGGCGCGCCGTTGACCGGAGCGAACATGCCTTCGACCGTCAACCCCAGTCGCCGCGCCAGTTCGGCGTTGTTGCCGACGACCGGATGGGCGTCGAGCGCCAGATGGGCTGCATACAGGTTGAGACCGGCGACAAGATACGCGCGTACCAGCGCCGCAAAATTGCCCACGAGGCGCTGCGCCGCTCCCCAGAAGACGCCATGGTGCACGAGCAAGAGATCGGCGCCGCGACTTAACGCCGCTTCCACGCACGGCATTTGAGCGTCAACCGTCCCGACAATTCTGCGTATCTCGCTGCGTCCCTCGATTTGCAACCCTTGAGGCCCGTAATCTTTGAAATCGTGGATGCGAAGATAATTGTCCAGATAACTCACCAGCTCGGCTCTCTGCATCTTGCACCTCTGCGTGGGTTCACGGCTCTGAAGGCGGAGGCGCTCCCCGGCGGATGAACCTCTTGACCCCGCGCGCAAAGCTGCGCCTGGGCAAAAGGACGCGACGGCCGCACGTCAGGCAGATCATGCCGATGTCTGCGCCGACGCGCACGACTTCCCATTGCTTGCCGCCGCAAGGATGCGGCTTGCGCATCTCCACCACGTCGCCGATATAGATCGGCGCAGAAATTTCGATCATAATCGCGATGGATTCGTTGCGTGAACGTGCTTCACATAACGCGCTGCATATTGCATATTGCGTAAGCGATCATTACGAACCACGCACCACGCAACCTACCCTTTCCCTGATAGCTGCAATCAACCGCTTAAGGCAAGCCGGCGAAGAGATCGGTTTCTTTGCCCTCGACGCCCGGGAAAACGCACGTGAATTGCTCGCGACTGGCGAGTTTTCGGCGAAGTTGCGCCGGCACGATCGCCAGCCAACCCGGTCCGCCGGCGTATTGACTGGCGTGCGCCTCGCTTGCCGCCTGCTTGATCGGCAACGATTCGGTGATGTCGATCGTCGTGGTTACAGGCGTTTTCCATCGACTGATCTCCACCAGGTTGATGTCGCGATTGCGCCCCACCGCCGTCGGGTCTTGACCGGCCAGGCGCATCAGTGGAATGGCGACTTTGATCAGATTCTTGGGAAATGCGCTATAGTACAGCTTTTGCGGTCGAATCGCTGTCCAATCGTCGGTGGACGCCCTGTTGCGCGCCAGATAAAATGCAGTTGTGGTCGCCTCACAGATGCGGATGTGGTCGGGATGTCCGTAGCCGCCGAACGGATCGTGGGTGACCACCACCGAAGGCGACAGTCGCTCGATATAGTCCAAAATTTCGCGGGCGACCTGTGCAATCGGTTGTTGCAGGAGCGCGTCGGGATGCTGATTCTCCGGCGAGCCGCGCATGCCGCTGTCGCGGTAACGGAGCGACCAGATGCTCTTCAATCCCAGGATGGCGGCGGCCCTCGCCAATTCCGCCGAGCGAACTTGCGCCAGCGTATGATGGTTTTGCAGCCGCCCTTGATCGTCTACGGAGCCGGCGATGCCGTCCGTGGCGATAATGACGTGGACATCGACGCCCAACCGTGCATAATGAGCCAGCGTGCCGCCCGGCCCGAAGCTTTCGTCATCTGGATGCGCAAACACGCCAAGCAAAACTCTGCGTTGCATAAACATGACCCGTTGCTCGCTATTCTGCTCCGTATTGTCCCATGCACACCGCATACGGTCAAACTGAATAGGGTCAAGCATGCGGGAGGCGGACGCCCGGCGACGGCTGCGGTGAAGAGGATCGCAAGCAGGTTCCGTCAACGCCTTCACCCAGGTTATCCGGCTGTGTTCATCGACAAAAGCTACGCAACATTAAGAAAAGCTGCGCAACATGAAAAAAATCGGTATAATTACGGCGCAAGTGCAGTTGCATTTATTAGGGATTTTTGGGATATTCTGGACAGGAGTTATTGGATATGCGTTTTAGCCCGCTCCTGCGCATTATAGGAACGGCGCTGTACGGCTTTATTGGATGGGAGATTGGCCTGGTCCTTTCGCGCGCGCCGGGGCTGCAGGTCGACTCCTGGCAGCTGGTGATTCCTTTCACCCTGCTGGGGGCGGCTTTTGGTTTTCTGCTGGCGCCGTGGCTGGTGCGCGCGCCGGCCGATGCAGCGCAGAGCGCATTGCGTCGGGTACCGATCGCCGATCTGGTGGCGGGGCTGATCGGCATCACCTTCGGGCTGTTGATCGCAGCGTTGCTTAGTATTCCCGTGTCGCAGTTGCCTGCGCCGTTCGGCAACGTCGTGCCGCTGGTGCTTGTCTTTATGTGCGGCTATCTGGGCGCAGCGATCCTGGTGCTGCGCAAGCATGACTTTTTTAGCTTGTTACGCGGCAACGCAGAACAGAGAGCCGGCGGCACCCGCTCTGAAGTTGCACCAGCGCCATCGAACGGGCCGATGCTCCTGCTCGACACCAGCGTCATCATCGACGGCCGCATCGCCGACGTAGCCAAAACCGGTTTCCTGCTCGGCACGTTGACGGTGCCGCGCTTTGTGTTGAATGAGCTGCAATACATCGCCGATTCACCGGATAGTCTGCGGCGCAACCGCGGCCGCCGCGGGCTGGAGGTGCTCGACCGCCTCCAGAACACCCCGGAAGTCGCCATTAATTTCATCGACGATGACCCCGGCGACGCACAGCAGGTGGATGACAAACTGATCAGCCTGGCGCGGCAGCACAACGCACTGATCATCACCAACGACTACAATCTCAACCGCGTGGCGCGCCTGCAAGGTGTGCGCATCCTCAACATCAACGAATTAGCGAACGCCGTCAAATCCGTCTATTTGCCTGGAGAAGTCATTCCGCTGAAAATTATCCAGGAAGGTAAAGAGTTCGGGCAGGGCGTAGGATATCTGGAAGACGGCACAATGGTCGTCGTGGAAAATGGGCGTCGCCATCTCAACAGCGAGGTGCTGGTGCAGGTGACCAAAGTGCTGCAGACCAACGCCGGTCGCCTGATCTTCGCTACACCTGAGTAACTGGTTCAATTTTTATCAATCGGTCACCGAATCACGGACAGGAATGATTCATGGCGCTTCGCATCTACAACACGCTCACGCGACGAGTTGAAGAATTCGTTCCCCTGGAGCCTGGCAAAGTCAACATGTATGTGTGCGGCCCGACTGTCTACGCAGACGCACACATCGGCCACGCCATGTCGGCGATCGTCTTCGACATGGTGCGCCGCTATCTGCTCTACCAAGGCTATGAGGTGAAGTTCGTCACCAATTTCACCGACGTCGATGATAAGATCATTCGTCGCGCTGCGGAAGAGGGTCGCGATCCGCTGGAGCTGGCCAACCATTATGCCGAGGAATATCTGCGCCATTTGCGCGATTTGAACGTCATGCCCGCCACGGTCTATCCGCGCGTCAGCACCGAGATGGACTGGATCATTCGGATGATCTCCGGGCTGCTCGAAGCAGGGTACGCCTACCGGTTGAACGGCGACGTCTATTTTCGCGTGACGAAAGACAATGACTACGGCAAGCTGAGCGGCCGCCGACTGGAGGAGGCGCTGGCGGGCGTGCGCATCGAAGAAGACCCGCGCAAGGAGCATCCGGCCGACTTTGCGCTATGGAAGAGCGCCAAGCCGGGCGAACCGGCCTGGGACAGCCCTTTCGGGCGTGGGCGTCCTGGCTGGCATATCGAGTGCTCCGCCATGTGCCTGCATCACCTCGGCGAAGTCGTCGATATTCACGGCGGCGGCAACGACTTGATCTTCCCGCATCACGAAAACGAGATCGCCCAGAGCGAAAGCTACACCGGCAAGCCATTTGCGCGCTACTGGATGCATCACGGCATGTTGCAGCTCTCCGGCGAGAAGATGAGCAAGTCGCTGGGCAACTTGATCACCATCGATGAATTTCTCAAGGAGCACAGCGCCGACGCCTTGCGTCTTCTGATCTTCACCGGCCACTATCGCAAGCCGGTCGTCTACAGCGACGAGGCCGTGGAAAGCGCAGAGCGAAGCCTGGCGCGGCTGCGCAGCGGGCTGCGCCCGCCCCAGGGCGCCATCACCACCGGAGAGGCGGCGGATAAACTACGCATCGCCACGGAGGACGCGCGCGTTGCTTTCGTCGAGGCGATGGACGACGACTTCAACACGGCGGGCGCCATTGCTGCGCTCTTTGACCTGGTGCGCGCCATCAACAGCGCGCGCACGGCGGGCGTGGCCGGACCTTTCTTCGTCGCTGCGCAGCACACCCTGCGCGAGCTGGCGGGCGTGTTGGGACTGACGCTGGCCGAACCTGCCGCCGACGCTGGCGCAACCGTGGCGGCGCAGCCCTTCATCGAGCTGTTGATCGGCGTGCGCAGTGAGTTGCGTCAGGCCAAGCAGTGGGCGCTGGCGGACAAGGTGCGCGACGGGCTCAAGGCGCTCGGCGTCGTGTTGGAGGACACCCCCGAAGGCACCCGTTGGAGATTCGAGACCGAATGAGCGAGCTGTTGTATGGCCGTCACGCCGTCCTGGAATGCCTGCGCGCCCACCGACGCCGCATCTTTCGCCTCTGGGTGGAAAGCAAACAGCCGGAGACGGCGCCCAAAGAGGGGCCGGTTGCCCAGATCGTCGCCGAGGCTGAGCGTCTCAAGATTCCTGTGCGCCTCGTCAGCGGAGGCCTCTTCGACCGTCTGCGCAGCGAGCGCGTCAACGCCCAGGGCGTGGCGCTGGAGGTGGGAGAATATCCCTATGTGGAGGTGGAAGATTGTCTGCGCGCTGCCAAAGCGGCGAACGAGCCGCCGCTCTTGCTCATCCTAGACCATCTACAAGACCCGCAGAACCTGGGGACGCTCATCCGCACCGCCGAAGCAGTGAGCGTTCACGGCGTGATCGTTCCCGAGCGGCGCGCAGCGCGCATCACCCCTGCGGTCAGCAACGCCAGCGCTGGCGCAGTCGAACATCTGGCGGTGGCCCAGGTCGTCAATATCAACCGAGCCATTGAAGATCTGAAGAAGCGCAACGTCTGGGTCGTCGGGCTGGATAGCGACCCTGCGACGCCGCCGTTGGCTCAGGCCCGGCTGGACGGAGCGCTTGCCGTCGTGGTCGGCAACGAGGGGGAGGGGCTTAGCCGCCTGACGCGTGAAAAATGTGACTTCCTGGTGCGCCTGCCGATGTGGGGCCGCGTTGAGAGCCTGAACGCCGCCGTGGCCGGCAGCATCGTGCTGTATGCGGCGCGGCAGGCGCGAGCCGGTTCTTCCTTTTGATGGGGCTTGAGCCATGGAAGCAGACGCAGCTCTTTATACAGAAGTCCGGCCAACATCCACCGATGTTGCTGTGACGCTGTTGGACGCCTCGCATCCTCGCTGGGCGTATGAGCTGGAGCGGGCGGGCATTCTGCTGGGGTTGAGCGCCAACCCGACGCTCTTTCCTTACCATTTTTTGTACGTCACCTTAAGCAAAATCGGCGGCAAATTGGCTATTTTTCGTCGCGGCGCTGCAACGGTGGGGGTGGGCTTTCTCTTCCCGCGCCGACTGAGCCGCAACGGCGACCGCATCCACAGAACCTACACGCTCCGCTTTCACTCGGTTTGCGAAGGCGCGGTCGATGCTCACGCCATGGTGGCGGCCTGCCGACGCGTCCTGCCCGATGCGTCGATCGTTTTCTACGATCCGACGGGAGGACTCTCCTACTATCGCACTTCCGTCTCCTACGGCATGGTTGACATCGGCCGCCCCGATGAGTTTGAGGCGGCCGAAAGTCGGGCGATTCAACAGCGCGTCTGGGGCGCTGCAGTTGAGTTTCTCTACCCCGGCGATATTCACTCCTCTGAATTCGGCGCAGGCACATCCCTGGTCGCCCGCGTCGACGGCAAGACGGCCGGGTTCCTTTTTGGGTTTTACTCCTTCGGAGGCGTCCCTTTGCCGGCGGACTGGGAAGAGCGTTTCAACGGCGCGTTTCGTATCGAGTCGCAGACGCTTGGGGTGCTGCCGGAATATCGGGGGCTGCGCATCGCCAATTTACTGAAAAAGCAGCAGGCTGAACTGGCCTGGCGCGAAGGCGTCGGCGTCGTTTCCTGGACGGCGGACCCGTTGCAGTATCCGAATGCGGCGCTCAATTTCGGCCTGCTCAAGGCGGTGGCCTTTCATTTCACGCCGAACCTCTATCCCTTCCGCAACGAGTTGAATCGGATTCACGCCTCGCGCTTTGCGCTGATCTGGTTGGTGGGCAGCAAGCGCGTGCGCGAGGTGGCGCCGTTGGGTGCGCGCGCCGAGATCTTCGATCTGAGCCATCGATTGCGCATTCCGCGCGTCAACGATGGCTGCCGCGCAGCGCGCTTCGACCTTGACGATGAAATCATCGCCATCGAAATTCCTGCAGACTGGACCGCTCTGCAAGCCGGCGATCCTGTCCAGGCGCAGGAGTGGCGCTCGTTGACGGACGAAATTTTCGGCGCCTATATCGGCCCGCAAGAGGGGCGCTACACGGTGACCGGCGTGGGCACGGCGGGAGAGCGCCGCTTCCTGATCGCAGAGCGGAGCGGAGAGTCGCTGTGGCGAAGGCTAGGGGAGGAATGATGGCGCATAGGCGAGCCGCACATCCGGCGGACAGACGCTGACCTTCGCCTACGAGGCCGAGAACCACCTGGTGAGGGTGAGTGAGGCGGCGAGCGCCGCCTTTGTCTACGACGGCGACGGTCGGCGGGTCAAGGGGACGGTCGGCGGCGTCACAACTTATAGTTTTTTTGCTTTTCCTGCTTTTTCGGGGTTGACACAACGCAAAGGACAGTCTACAATCGAAAGTAATCTGTGATAGCGGCTCGATGAGGCCGTGGTTGTACGCTCCACGTTTCCTCGCCTCCATTCTCGCCATCGAATGGACGCCGCGGTGATAGTTGGATGGCGTTCTGAAGTGGTCTGATACCTCGATGGCGTTTCTCACACCAAAACTTTCACTTCTGATTTGAGATGCAAACGAGCCCTCGCTATCTTCGTGTTGCGGGCGTCTTTTGGCTGGTGTAGCGTGTCGTATCGCAATCGGAATCGGTTCATCATCCTTCGTTCTCCCTGAAAGTATTTTGTATCAAGCTCTATTGTTGGAAAAGGAACCTATGAACATCTACGTTGGAAATCTGTCGTATCGCACCACCGAGGATGAGTTGCGCAGGACGTTCGAAGCCTACGGCGCCGTCACCTCAGCATCGATCATCCGAGACCGGGAAAGCGGCCAGTCGAAGGGCTTCGGTTTCGTTGAGATGCCGTCGGACAGCGAAGCGTTGGCGGCCATCAACGCCCTCAACGACAAAGAAGTGGGTGGGCGGCGCTTGAAGGTCAACCAGGCGCGGCCACGCGAGGAGAGCAGCTCCCGCGGCGGACGCCAGCAATCGCGCCCACGCAGCGATTACAATAGGGATCGCAATCGCTGGTAGATCGCAAAACATCACAGACGCACACCTCGCCAGGCATCTTCTGGGAAGCCCAAAGCTTCCCAGAAGATGTTTTTACGTTCCTCACGCTGCAGCGCTGCCCTCTGCACTCATTCCTTGTTGAGCTTTGGCCAGACGCTGCAGTGGGATGAAGGTCATCAACAGGAAAAGGAGCATGCCGGCCAGCCGCCCGGCCCCGGATAGCAAGAAGATGAGATGAAAACTGACTGTATCCGCCAGATAGCCTCCCAATAGCGGTCCGACGAATGCGCTTGCGAAGACGCCGGTCTGATAGAGCGCCACCGCGCGCGCTCTGCCGACGTTCGGCGTCACCTGCAGGAGCAGGTTGAAATTCGCAAGGTTGAAGCCCGCCCACAAAAAGCCGCCGAAGAGATTGTTGACCCCCGCCTGCCACGCCTCGGTGTAAAACACCCAGGCCACCGGCAGGAGCACGATGGGAAAGCCCGTCACGAGCTGCAAAAAGACGGCGCCGCGACGATCGAGCAGCTTTCCAAAAAAGATTTGACCGCCGATGGCCGACAGGCTGGAAATGCTGGCGAAGAGGCCAACCGTGCTTGAATCGGCGCCTAGGTGCGTGACCAGGTACACGTTGAAAAATGGGGCCGCGATCTGCAGCGCCAGGTTCCAGATAAAGCCGCTGACGACGAAACCCAGAAAACCGGGGCTGCTTTTGAGCGCTGCGCTCAGACTGCCGGCCTGGCGCACCTGTTCCGTGTGTTGGGCGGTGCGAGGCTCCCGTATCCGCGCAAACTGATAGGTGCCCGCCATGCCCAGCAAAAAGGCAATGAAAAAGCTCAATTGATAGCCGAGATACGGGTCGGCCTGCCATTGATTGCCCGTCCGGATCAGCCAACCGGCGACAGCCGAGAAGATCAATGTCGCCAGTCCCATGGTCAAGTTGCGGATGCTGAAGTAGCGGCCGCGCATGAACTCGGGCACGAGGTCGGCCACGAGCGCCGTCCAAGCCGGGTTGGCGAAGTTCGCGGCGAAGGCGCGCAGGCCGTTGAGCGCTGTGATCGCCAGGATGGCGATCGTCGGCGGCAATGTGAACAACGGCAGCAACGCAAGCAGCAGGAGCGTCAAGCGCGCTACTCCCCCGCCGCTCCATAACACAATTCCTTTGCGGTTGCCGGTCTTTTCCATGAGCCGAGCGCCGGGAAAAAGCGCCGCGGCGCCGGCCAGGTTGCCGATGGCAGTGATCCAGCCCACCTGTTGGTTGGTGGCGCCATAGGCGAGCGCAAAGAGCGGAATGAAAGCCAGATAGAAGGCTTCGCTCGCAGCCGAAAAGATGCCGTCGAGCCAGAAATGGCGCAGGTTGTTGACCTGTCGAATGGTGAGCGGCTGGGGCGCCTGTTGATCGATCGTGCGCTCCATCGGCCTGCGCACCAGATGCCAGTTCCAGCGTTGGGGGCGCAGATGGTCAAAAACGCCGATGCGCCGCTGGGGGATGTAGTTCATCAACTGGCGCATTCGCTCTTCGCGCGCACCGGTGCGACGCTGGCGATTTTGGCCGTTGTTCAAAGATGCATCCTTCATCATGGAGCCTCGGTTTCGTCGGGTGAGAACTTAAATAGGCAACGTTGTGGGTTTTTGCGGCGATAGATGTTTGTTCTCATGGCAGGTGAGAGGGGCGCTCCGTCGAGCGTTGACAATAGGCGTTGCGAAGAGCGCTTTTTTGCACCTTCCCCAGCGCATTGCGCGGCAGGTCGGTTGTAAAGAAGACGCGCTTGGGCGTCTTGTAGGGAGCTAGGCGTTCACGGCAAAATTGTACGACCTCCTCTGGACTGGCTTTTGCGCCCGTGCGCAGCACGACAACGGCGGTCACCTGCTCTCCCCATTCCGCGTCCGGACAACCGATCACGGCGCTGGCCTCTACAGCGGGATGTTCGTTCAGCACAAGCTCCACCTCAGAAGGATAGACGTTGTAGCCGCCGCTGATGATCAGGTCTTTGGAGCGCCCTTTGAGCATGAAATAGCCGTCGGGCTGGCGCAAACCCAGATCGCCGGTGCGCAGCCAGCCGTCCGGGGTGAAGGCTGCAGCGGTCTTCTCCGGTTGGCGCCAGTAGCCTTTGCTGACGTTGTCGCCGCGCACCTGCACCTCGCCCACCTGGCCATCCGGAAGGAGGGCGCCGCTCTCAGGATCGACGATGCGCACCTCGACGCCGGGCAACGGCAACCCTACGGAGCCGACGCGGCGCTCACCATGCAAAGGGTTGGAGAGAATCATGCCCGCCTCGGACATGCCGTAGCGTTCAAGCAGCTGCACGCCGAACTGCTCCTCGAAGCGATGGAAGAGCTCTTCAGGCAGCCGATCGGAGCCAGAGGTGACAAGGCGCATATGCCGCAGCGAATATCGTTCCGCGCCGGGCGCCTCCACCAATCGACGGTGGATGGTCGGCACGCCCATGAAGACCGTGCAGGGCCTCTGCATCAAAAGCTCCAGCGTTTGCCGCGGCTCAAAGCGCGTCAACAACACGGTGGTCGCGCCGGCGTTGAGTGCGCCGTGCAGGGCGACGATCAGGCCATGCACATGAAAGAGCGGCAGCACATGCAGCAATACGTCGTCGCTCCGCCATTCCCACGCTTCGTGCAAACTGTTCAGATTGGCGGTGAGATTGCGATGCGTCAGCTCCGCACCTTTGGGCCGACCAGTCGTGCCGCTGGTGTAGATCATCAGACAGGTGGCGTCGGGGTCGTCGGGCAACGGAATGGCGGCCGCATCGGCGTCGGCGAACGGTGCAAGCAGGCGCTCGAAAGCGCTCTGCGCCTCTTCTTCCAGACCAATTATCTCTTGCACGCAGGGCGCCCGCATGGAGAGCTCCTGCATTGCACTTTGAGGAAGAACATCCGTGAAAAAAAGCCGCGCCTCTGCGTCCTGGAGAAAATAGAGCAGCTCACTCGGCGTGTAGGCGGTGTTGAGAGGGAGCGAGATGGCGCCCAGCCGCATTGCCGCCAGATGCAGATAAATGAAAGGCAACCCTTTCCCAAGCTGGATGGCGACGCGGTCGCCGGGTTGCACACCCTTCTGTCGCAACATCGCCATCGTGCGCAACACCATCGCTTCTAGCTCGCCATAACGCACAACTTGGGGCGGCTCTGTCGGATCGTCGATGCGCTCGATGGCAATCTGTTCCGGCCGAGAAAGACAAAGGGAGCGAAGGGTCTCTAGAAACATGGTTTGACGAATCTTACATCACTTTTCTTGCAACGCATGCAAACATTGGTTGCATAACGAGCGTCTTGCATAATCTTTCATGCTATACCTGTTTTCTTCACATGGCAAAAACATCGTGAAAGGTGGAAGAAATAAAGCGGAATCGGATTGCACTTCATTTGACAGCAACGCCCAATATGACTATACTTTTACTAGAAATTTGCGGGTGTAGCTCAATGGCAGAGCATTTGCTTCCCAAGCAAAGGGTTGAGAGTTCGAGTCTCTTCACCCGCTCTATTCAGATAGCTGCACTGTGGGCGCCTGGTAATCCAGGCGCTTTGCTTTTTAGGGGCGTTCGCTGTGAAAGAAAGCCTCCTGGCGCCCGCCGAGCCGGGCAGCTATATCCTTCTTTTCTTTTCGCCGAAACGCTCTGCGTTGACAGTGGGTCGTCTGGGCAATTTGACGGTTGAACCCGGCTGGTATCTTTACGTGGGCAGCGCCCTGGGGTCGGGAGGGCTGCGCGGCCGTCTGCGCCATCATCTGCGGCCACTGCGACGTCCCCACTGGCACATTGATTATTTGCGCCAGGCCTGCGAGCTCCGGGCAATCTGGTTCGTCGCCAGCGCTGAACGATGGGAGCACCGATGGGCGCAGACGTTGAGCGCAACGGAGACGGCCATACCCCTTCCAGGTTTTGGCGCATCAGATTGTCGATGCATCTCACACTGCTTCTTTCTGGCCCAACAGCCCACACTGGCTCAACTGCAACGGCAGTTGCTCTATTCCCACCCTGGACTTCCTTCTTTGCGTGAACTGGCTCCGTCTTGGAGTTGACATAATTCTAGTGCGGCTTTGAGAGGAATCCTGGAGGTCCGGAGGGGTTTGGCAACTCGGTTCGTCTCTGGTATGATCGCGTCATAAAAATGACTAAAAAGCTTCTTGAAGAGCGCTGAAGGATAGCGGGTAAGCAACTTGTCATTTACGCCGGACCCTCTTCTGTCGATCGATCATCTCTCCTCTTCACCATTTGAGGTGCGACTCCTCCTGATCTGTCATGCGGAGGGGATGCAGAATCGTTACACCGGATTGGTGCAGCGCGGTGAACCTATCGCCGACAGCGGGTTGACCGCCTTCGGCTGGGAACAGACGACTCAACTTGCCCAATGGCTGGCGACCCATGAGACGATTGACGTGCTCTATTCCGCTCCGTTGCTCCAAAGTCGTCTCACCGCACAGCGCATCGGACAAACGCTTGGACTTCCGGTGACTGTGAACGAGCGCATTCCAGGACGCTTCCCATCGGATCTTGCGCTGCCAGGGATGTGGAATCGCAACGAGCGCACGATTCTGCATTTCGATCCGCCGGCATCCGTCCCGCCTGATTCGCCTTATGGCATCTATCTGCACAGCCTGATCGAGGAATTGGATGCCATCGTGCAGGCCAACTGGGGGAAGTCCATTGCGATCGTGCTCAGCGGCAACGCCGTCGCCACCGCGGTGCGGCATTTCGCCGGCGCCCACGTGCTTCCGATTGCAGTCAGCCACACTGCCATCACAGAATTGCGCAGGCAGGACGGCGTCTGGTCGTTGGTTTATGTGAATCGCCGCGAACATCTGCCGGTGGGGATGGCGCCGGCGCCGCGTCAGCGAACGGCTGCTCTGAATGTAGACAACGGCGGCGAGATCGCACAAGACATTGCGCGCATCGTCGCCGCTTATGGTCGCGCGTCGTTGCAGACAAACCCGCAGCGCAACGCAAAACGCATACAGCGTCTGCAGCATCTGCTCAAATTCGCCCAGTTGCCCAAAGGGTTGAGTGTGCTCGACGTCGGGTGCGGCTCCGGTGAGCTGTCGCTGCTGCTGGCCGAAGAGGGCGCGCGCGAGGTTGTCGGTATCGACATCAGCCCGGCGATGCTGGAGGCAGCCGAGTTTATGCGCCTCAGCAGTCGCTCGTCGGCAGCCGCGCGCGTCAGTTTTCGCCTGGCGCCGGCGCATGCGTTGCCTTTCCGGGATGAACGCTTCGACGCCGCCGTCTGTCGGCTTGTTCTGCATCACAATCATCGGCCGCAGCTGATCCTGGAAGAAATCGCGCGCGTGCTGAAGCATGGGGGCGTCCTGATCCTCGCAGACCTGCTCAGCACGGATGACCCGGTGAAGCGCGCCACGCAGAATGCGATTGAGGAAAAACGCGATCCCAGCCATGTCGCCATCTTCAGCGCCGAGCAATATCGCAAGCTGGTGGTGGGTGCAGGTTTCGTCATCGAGGTGGAGCAGGTCGCCGTCTTCGAGCGCGAGCTGGAGGAATGGCTGGACGATATGTACGCAGAACCCGAGACGCGAACGGTTGTGCGCGAGATGATCGAAGCGGGGCTGGAAACAGATGCCGCCGGACTTCACGCCCGGCGGCAAGGGGATAAACTCTTTTTTGAGCAGCGCTTGTTTTACATCAAAGCCGTAAAACCCTGATCGATCAACGCGAAGGGCGGCTGCGCTCGCCATCTCCCTCGCCTCAGAACGCAGGCTGTGTCATGAGCTTGACCGGGCTTAACCCTTGTAAAGCTCGCGCAGAATGATGCTCTTCTGAATCTGCGTGGTTCCTTCGTAAATCTGATAAATCTTGCTATCGCGCAACAGTTTCTCGACCGGATATTCGCGGCTATAGCCGTTGCCGCCGAAGACCTGGACGGCGTCGAGGGCGTTGAGCACAGCGGCGTCTGCGGCGAAGGCCTTTGCGATCGCCGCCTCCATGGTGTTGCGCCGCCCATGGTCGATCAGCCACGCCGATTTCCACGTCAGCGCGCGCGCGGCTTCGACGCGAATCTTCATGTCCGCCAGCATAAAGCCGACGCCCTGGAAACTGTGAATCGGTTGACCGAAGGCGTGCCGTTCGTTGGCGTAGCGAACCGCTTCGTCCAACGCGCGGCGAGCGACGCCCGTGGCGGCTGCGGCGACAGGCGGGCGACTTTTGTCAAAGACTTTCATGCCGATCATGAAACCGTCGCCTTCGCGCCCCAGCAAATTCTCAACAGGCACCTCCACATCCTCGAAGAAGACCTGACAGGCTTGCGCTGCATGTTGCCCCATCTTTTCGAGCGGCTTGCTAGTGCTGACGCCCTTCCATTCGCGCTCGACGATGAAGCAGCTCATGCCTTTGTGTCTGCCGTTGGGGTCGGTCTTGGCGAAGACGGTGAAATAGCTGGCCACCGGGCCGTCGGTGATCCAGGTCTTGGTCCCGTTCAGGATATAGCGGTCGCCCTTGCGAATCGCCGTCGTCTTGATGCCTGCGACATCTGAGCCGGCGTCCGGTTCGGTCATGCAGTAGGACATGATCTTGCCCTCTTGCGTGAGCTTCGGGAAGTATCGCTGCTTTTGCTCTTCGTTGCCTGCGATCAAGATCGGCAGCACGGCCAGCTGGTTGAGCATGAGCGCAGTCTGGATGCCGGAGCAGCCGTAGGCGAGCTCCTCGCCCACGATGCACTCCTCCAGGACGCTGGCGCCGACGCCGCCGTATTCTTCGGGAATGTTCAGGTTGACAAGGCCCACCTTCAGCGCTTTTTTCCAAAGATCCCACGGCCACTCTCCTGAAACGTCATAGCGTTCGGCTGCGCCTGACTCGATGATCTCTTTTCGTGCAAAGTCGCGGGCAAGATTCTGGAGCATCACCTGATCGTCGGTGAGGTCAAAATTCAGGCCGGAGCTTTGTTCCTCCATCGTGGCTAGCATGAGCAGTTCCCCCTTCAATTTTTTTTAGAACCATGGATTATCTGGCAAATCGTGATGCAACCGGCTGGGGCCGGTGCGAGGCTTCTGCCCAATTCAAGCGAGGAAGGATTCTGTGGCTGTTCCGAGGAAGTTGAAATGCGAAGTCTTAGCGGGGAGTGAAATGGCGTTCGTTATGTCGTTTCCTCCGGCAGACGCACCCAGCGTGCGTTGACAAGACGCACCAGGTCCTGGACAGACAGTAAGAGATTGGCGCCGCGCTGGCCGGCGCTGACGGCGATTTCGTCATAGCGCCGGGCGCGTTCGTCCAGATAGACGTCGAACCCTTTGTTGATCAGCGCCAGCGCGCTGATGCCGCCACTCTTGAGACCCGTCATCTGCTCCGCCTGCTCGTGCGTCGCCATCTTGACCTTTTTGAGGTTGACAGCCTGGGCGAAAGCTCTAAGATCAAGCGTGGCCGGGCCGGGAATGATGACAAGCATCGGCTTGCGTCGCGGTTCATCGGGCAGCACCACCAGGGTCTTAAAGACCTGCTCCGGCGGCAGACCGACGGCTTCGGCCACCTCGACCGCAGAGTGCACGCCTGAATCGTAGTCGTAGGTGAGCACCCGATAGCGCACTTTTTTGCTGTCGAGGAACCGTGTTACGTTGTTCTTGAATTGTTCGGCCATGACGTCGACTCCTTCATCGAAGATAGTAGTTTATTCGGGGCGGTTCCTCGTCGCAAACCGGCGCGCCGCTGGGGACTTTTTAGCGATCTGCGCAAGAGCAATTTCATTCTGAAAGACGCCCATGTTCGAGAATCAATGGTTTTCCTGGGGGGTGGCGGCGCTTCTGGCGCTTTTGGCGACTGCCTGGCTGGCGACCAACCTCCAGGGGCGCAAACGCAATCGGGCGCTGGCGAGCGGCTTTGAGGAGAGCACGCGCAGCCGGCTGGTCTACGCGCGCGGCGTTTCGATGCGCGGCTTCGCCGCGCATTTCGAGCCGGCGCCGGAGCCCTTCCTCCGCCTCGAGGTCGCGTATCGCAGCGGCGCCACGCCGGACCCGCTTGGCTTTCTCATCGGCGCGTTGACTCGCCAAAACGACGAGTTGACGCTGCGCGCGCTGCTCCCTGACCGGCCGGCCGCCGAGTTGATCTGGGAGCGTGGACGAATTCCTGCGCTTGCACGCGCACGACGCGCGCGTGCGTCTCTGTGGGTGCATCGCCGCTCTGAGCTGATCGGCGGCGAGTATGCCGTGCGAGGACCCGACGTCGCCGCGCTCGAGTATGTTTTCGTTGATCTGCAAGCGCGTTTCGGTCACGCCCTACGACGCGTCCATGTGGCGGCGGATCGGGAAGACGCGCACGTCGAGGTGGTTTTGCGAGGCTCTCCTCTGCGCCGCAGTGACGCGCCTGCGCTCGTCGCCACCGTGCGCAGCCTTGGCCGCGCCGCAGCGCAGCGCTGACGCCGCCCTTCCGCCTGCACAATTCCTGTTTGCATCAACGGCGCAACATGAGCAAAACCAGATCTGCGCTATAATGAAAGGGAAATTTCGATAAAATTTCGTTTGTTCAAAACCGTACACAAAGGAGAGTGAATCCATGGCGGTCAAACATGTGCGACTCGGCAAACACGGCGTTCTGGTGAGCAATCTCTGCCTGGGCACCATGAACTTCGGCTGGGTGACTTCGGAAGAAGAGAGCTTTCGCATCATGGATCGGGCGCTCGAGCTGGGCATCAACTTTTTTGACACCGCCGATGTTTACGGCTGGGCGGTGGAGCACGGGACGACGGAAGAGATCCTCGGGCGTTGGTTTGCACAGGGGGGCGGTCGTCGCGAGGCCGTCGTGCTGGCGACGAAAGTGTACAATCCCGTCACGCGCAAGTCGGCGCGGCCCGAACCCAACAGCGATGGCCGCAGCCTCTCTGCCTACAAGATTCGGAAACATTGTGAGGGCAGCCTGCGGCGCCTCCAGACCGATTGGATCGACCTCTATCAGATGCACCACGTCGATCGCGATTGCCCCTGGGACGAGACCTGGCAAGCGTTCGACGCGCTGATCGGGCAGGGCAAGGTCGTCTACGTAGGCTCCAGCAACTTTGCGGGATGGGACATCGCCACGGCGTGCCAGGAGGCGTGGAAGCGCGGCATGAGCGGGCTGGTGAGCGAGCAGAGCATCTATCACCTGGACAATCGCATGATTGAGCTGGAGGTGATCCCGGCCTGTCGCCACTATGGTCTGGGGTTGATTCCGTGGAGCCCGCTCGGAGGCGGTCTGTTAGGGGGCGCGCTGCAGAAAGCCAGAGAAGGGCGACGCATGAGCGAGGAGTTCGAGAAGCGCGTCGAGCAGAAGCGGCCGCAGCTGGAAAAATACGAAGCGCTCTGCCGTGAAATCGGCCATGAGCCGGCCGAGGTGGCGCTGGCGTGGCTGCTGCACAATCCTGCCGTGACTGCGCCCATCATCGGCCCGCGCACCGTGGAGCAGTTGGAGAGCGCTGTGCGCGCCACCGAGATCACGCTGGATGCCGAGGTGCTGGCGAAGCTGGATGAAATTTTCCCCGGCCCCGGCGGCGAGGCGCCCAAGGCGTACGCATGGTGAGAGCCGTCTCGAAACACGCCGGACGGAATCCGACGGTGCGACGGCGCAAATCTCAAAACGGTGCGAATCGGAAACAGATAAAATCTGGCGGTGCGGGGCAACCGCGCCGCCAGACGCGTTCACTCTCCTTCGCCTGAAGCGTCTTACTCCGGCGTGATCGGGAAGAGGAAGTAATCTCCGGCTTCGACCGTCAGCTCGCCGTTGGTGGAGCCCCACGGCGGCGGTGCGTCGAGCGTGTAGGTGTAGCGGCCCGGGTCAAAGCATTTTTCCACCTGTCCGTTGCTCGGCACTTTGAAAGTCTCGCCTTTGCCGGTGCTCTTGCTCGTAAAGGTGATTGTCAGCTCCGGCCCGATGAAGTTTTGGAAGATATAGCATCCCTTGCCGCCAGCGCCACCGGACTGTCCGCCGGATTGACCGCCTCCGGACTGTCCGCCGCCTGCAGGGGTCGTCGGCGCCTTCGCCTCGGGAATATCGGCGCAGCGCGCATTGAGCGTCACATATTGGCTGTTGCCCGACACCCAGCCCTCGACGCCTGTAGGGGTTTTCACCTGGAGCCAGCTGCAGTTGTTCACCTGACCGGTCACGGCTACGACGTCGCCGGCGCTGACTGCGCCGACGCGATTGTAATTGGTGCCCGGCCCGCTGCGCACGTTGAGGCGCTCCACGATGACGGTCGCCGTCGGCCCGCTCAGGACGGCCTCCTGTGCGCTTTCCTGCGCCGACTTCACAACGCCCGCAACCGAGAGCGAGGCGATCATTTCGCCGAAAGCCGCAGCGTCTTCCGGGGTCGGCAGGTTGGTGTAGAGCAAGATCAACGGCGAGTCGGCGTCTACAGGCTTGGCCGCCAGCACGACGAAGAGCGCACCCTTGACGCCGCCGCATTCCATCCACACATCGTAGGCGCCGGTCAGGTTCTGTGTGGCGTAATCGTAGCGGGCGTCGTAGGTGCAATCGTCTTTCAAGTCGAAGAAATCCAGCGCTTCGCCGGGCTCGGCGATGCCGGCGCCCAGCAACTCGGAGACGCCGACGAAGATGCCCGGCGTTCTCCAGGTGTCGTTGAATTTCTTGATGTTGGGCGACGCCGTAAAGGCCACGCCGATGGGGCCGTCGCCTAAATCCCAGTCCTCGCTCAGGAGATCGGTCCAGCTCTCGGGTACGCGCAAGCCGATCGTCTCCGTGTTATCGTTGACGCTCATGAAGACCGGTCCGCTTTTCTCTTCGACCGTTGCAGGCGCTGCGCCGGGGCTCTCTTCCGCGTTTGCGCCACCTGCCAGCGAGGCGTCGAGATAGAAGCTGTGCAGGAAGGTCGCAAAGGCTTCGATGTCGGCCTCGGCCACGGCCAGGAAATCGACGAAGAGGATCTGGTCGATCGGATCGGATTGCGCCATCATTACTGCATAGGAGTTGTCGGCGCCGCCGCACTGCTCATAAACGTCGACGACGATGTTGTAGGTGCGATCGAATGCTTCGTGCGTGTAGGTGTAGCGGTCGTCGTAGGTGCAGCTCTCCGCGAGCGTCTCGTCTTTCAACATCTCGTCCGGATCAAGCGCTTCGGATATGCCGACCGCGCTTTTGACCAGGACGCCAGGCGTGGTCCAGGTGGAGTTGAATTTTTCGATGTTGGGCGACGCCGTCAGTGTGTAACCAAGTGGTTCACCTTGGCTGCTGAGCCACTCCGCCGCAGCGATGTCGCTATATTCGGCCGGCAGCAGCGCGCTGATCGCCGGGCTCTCGACGGCGACGTAGCTGTACGCAAGGTCGCTCACGTCGACGAGGTCGAAGAGCGGGTTTTCCTTGCCGATTGCAACGTCGATGGTTTTCTGCGTCCCGTCCGCTACAGCTGCCATAGGCGGCGTCACCGTCAGCGAGTTGAGCAGCGCATCCCAGGCGTTGAAGTCGCGTTCTTCGACGCCGTACAGCTCCAGTAGAACGAAGTAGGCGTTCGTTTCGCTGGGCGCCAGCGCCACGATGACGCCAACAGTCTCTCCGCCGCCGCATTCCCTCCAGAATTGATAAGCGCCTGTCAATTCACCGACCGCGATGGCTTCGCGCTCTCCCTGGGTACAGGAGTTACGGAGCGTGTATTCCTCCAACAGGTCCTCAACCGCCATTTGGCCTGGCAGCACATCCGAGTAGCGCAGGATGGCGCCGGGGATCCCCCAGTCGTCATAGAAATTGTCCAGATCGGGAGCGACGTCGAGGCGGATGCCGACCGTTTCGTCGTTGAAGTTCCACGCTGCTTCCTGCACATCTTTCCAGGCGGCGGGCGCGTCGAATGCGAGGATGCCTTGAGCGTCGGAGACGCGCACGAATTCATCGTAGGTTGCTGCAGGGGACGTCTGCCCTCCGCTAGGTTGCCCGGACGATTGGGGCGACTCCGGCGTTGCCCCCAGGGTGACGCTGACCTGCAGTGGACGACCGTTGAGCTGACCGGCCAGCACTTCGCCTGTGTCCAGGCGCAGCACCTCGATGGCGGTGACGGCGTTGGCGCGGCGACTGCGCAAAATGTCGCAGTAGGTGGCCATGGTGCCGTCGGTGGCGAGGGGTAGGTTCTCCATGGAGAGGATGATGTCCCCCGGCAACACCCCCGCCTGATCCGCCAGCGAGCCGGAAGCCACCGAAGAGACCCAGATGCCGGAGAGCTTGCCATCCTGGGTGACGAAGGCTTCGCCGTTGACGCCGATGGAGTCGACGTCTTTCCCCTCCAGAAGCTCCTCAATGATCTCCAGCGCACTGTCGCGCCCGATGGCGTGAAATTGTTCCGTGGCGCGGCTGTAGGAGTAGTTCACGCCGACCACCTGGCCATTTGTCGTCACGAGCGGGCCGCCGGAGTTGCCGGGGTTGATGTTGGCGTCATGCTCGATCACCCCTTCGACGGACGCCCAGGCGCGTCGGCCATCGGCGCGCGCTTTGGAAACGATCCCGCGCGTGAGGGTGTACTCAGGATCGCCCAGGGGAAAGCCGGCGGCGTAGACGTCCAGGCCGACCCGGATCGGCCCTTCGTACCAGGCTAGATAGGGGTAATTTCGCCCCTGCAAGTCGATCACGGCCAGATCGGCGCACTCGGAGACGCCGACGATGCGCGCGTTGACGGGGTCTTTCTTTCCTTCTACATAGACTTTGAGATAGGCGGCGCCGGTGACGACGTGATTGTTGGTGACCACGTGGCCTTCGGGATCGATGATGAAGCCGGTGCCGCTGCCGGCGCCTGCCGTCATGCCCTCAGACGGGTCTCTGAAGACGCCGACAGCCTCGATGCGCACGACGGCTTTTTGTACGTCCTCTAGAGTGTCGATGGGGCCAGGCGTAGCCGTAGGCTGGCTGCCACGCTGTTCGAACGAAAGCGGCGCATCCGCCTGGACGCTCCACGGCGCTATCCAAACAATACAAAATATCCATAAAGATATCCATAAAGCCCTTATGAAGCGAGTGTAGCGTGAACGACGAAGCGTGTGCATCAATGCTCCTTTCATTTGCAACAAGCTCGTGAGGAGCGGGTGAAGAAGAATAAATCGAGGAAAAAAACCTTCCCGATCTTAGCAAAGGTCAGAATTTGCCGCAAGTGGCATTTTGTTGACCTTTGCTGACGGTTTGCTGATCGTTTTGCAAAAACGATGAAATTGAGGCGCGCAGGTACAGAAAGGTTTCGGAGTAGCGCAAAGAACAAGTTTCTGGGGTGACCGTTGCCACCCCAGAAAACGAACGAAGATATGCTAATGGACAAACGGGAAGCTGCTTAGGCCTTTGCTGGGCTGCGCATGGCTATCCTTTGCATCCACTCATATATCGCTAGGAAGACCAATGCCGAGAGCGAGACGATCCACACGAGCAGGAGCCATTCAGCCAGCGTGGGGAAATAATCGAAGGTCAGTCCCATGCCGGTGAAGGCCGTGCGCAGTCCCTCGAACTCCGGCACGACCAGCGCCGGAATGACCAGGTTCAACTTGCTGGCGATGGCGGTGATAGCGACGAGGCCACCGGCCGCAGCCAACGCCCAAGGCTGGCGAGGCAGCAACACGAGCAACAGTAAGGGGACGACGATACCCAGTCCGACGTGGAAGAACCAGAAAACCCACCAGAAGGGGCCAAAGAGCACCAAGTTGAGACTTTCCGCTTTCGCCGGGATGCCGGCGTAGAGCGCAGTGGAGATTTCGGCCCATTGCAACACGATTGAAGCCGCCAGCAGGCCAAGCACGAGGCCCCGGAGCCAGCGCACTGCATCCGCCGTCATTTTATCGAACACCACGCCCAGGAAGAGGACTAGCGCCACACCGCTTAATGCGCCCTCGACCAAAAACAGGATCGGCGTCAGGCCAGACTCCCATAGGGCCTGGGCGCTGACGACGCCGAAAAGTGCGCCCTCCGCTCCACCGAAAAGGATCACGAATGGCAGTCCTACCAGGCTTAGGGTGCGCACGCTGCCAGCATCTGGGTTGCGCGCAGTCAGCACGATGAGCGCAATCAACAGCAGGCCGTAAAGCGTGTAAAACCACACCATCAACCCCATGATCGAGGTGGGATTGGTCGCCAAAAAGAGCCGCCAAAAGCGAGCCGGATGTCCCAGATCGAGCCAGATCGCCATCAGGCCGCCGACCAGCGACGCCAGCGCTGCGAAAAGAGCGATCGATCCGAGCGGCTGCAGCGCCTGGATACGAAAGCCGTAGGCCAGCGCCGCCACGAGATATGCCCCCACCGAAAGCCCGATCATCATGGCATAGGCTGCCACCCATAGGCCCCAAGGAACGTAGGTGTTGTACGCAGCGACCGTGTGACCGCCGGCCACGCGTTGAAAGACGCCTGCCAGCCCGATCACGAAACCGACGATCGCTAGAATCCACAGGATACGAACAGGTTTCATCTCTTTTCCTCCTATGTGTGGTTCAAAATCGGCTCAGGCATCACTGCCGGGCACGGTTCTGTTTGGTTTGACAACGTCTTCAGCCAAGCTGCATCTAGGTGAAGGGCAGCATCAGTAAAGTCGGCGAGACCGACGAAAAAGGCCAGGTCGGTGTTCTGACGGATGTCCTGATGAAAATGAGGCCACCAGGGAAGTAGGTTGCGTCGCAAGAAGCGGTCGCTAGCCTTCGCCGCCGCCTGGAAAGGCGCCGCTGCGACGGACGTCGACTCCGCCATCACCGTTGCCAGGTGAGCGAGAAATCCCAGCTCTAGCGCCAAGTGATCGGGCGGAATGGAGCGCAGGCTCCCCGCTGGCGTTACTCGCCAGCGCTGATAGATCGCCTGCGCCTCGTGCGCCGCCTGGCCCATTAACTGGCCATCGTTTAGGTAGAAGGAGGCGTAAGGCGGCGCCGACGGCCGTCCCGGGCCTTCCAGCAATCGTGTCATTTCGATGTTAAGCATCTCGAGCTGCTGTGCGGTCTCCTGCTGCGTTGCCCCTTCCTGCATTCGCAACAGGGCAGAGACCAGTTTGTCGCCGTAAGTCGCCCCATCCAAGGGCAGATCATCCGGCGACAAGCTCGCTACCGCCGCCAGACA
>CALFWA010000095.1:27500-28900 GCA_937928035.1 uncultured Caldilinea sp.
ACTTATCGGCGATGTAATCGAGCGCCTCCTCCCAGGAAACTCGCTTAAATTTGCCCTCCCCGCGCTCTCCGACGCGAATCATCGGGTACTTGATGCGATTGACGTTGTAGACCATCTGCAGGCCAGAGGCGCCTTTGGCGCAGACCACGCCGGAGTTGAGCGGCGCATGAGGATTGCCGTAGATGGCCGAGGCGACGCCGTTCTCCACTTTCACGGCCAGCGAACACTCGGCCGGGCACATCACGCAGGCCGTGTACGCAATGCGCGTCCCTTGTTTGGACAAATGGGCCTGAGCGGTTGCATCCAACGGACGAAAACCGCTGCCCAGCGTTGCCAGCGCTGCAATGCCACCTGCCGCAGCGCCGGCGCCTTTGAGGAAATCTCGTCGTGAGACGTGAGCCTGTTGAAGCGTTGTCATCGTTCGGCCTCCTTCATACCAGGTAATAGACTTTGGGGTCGGTGCCCATTTCCTCGCGCAGCCGCATCACGTTCGGCTGGCCGATCAATTCGGACACCAGGCTCTTGGGGTCGTTTAGATCGCCGAAATAGGTGGCGCGGCCCATACAACTCAGCGTGCACGCAGGCAGTTCCCCGCGCTCGATGCGATGGATGCAGAAGTGACATTTGCGCACGTTTCCGATCGGTGAATCGCCCTCGGTGCGTGTGCGATTTTCGCCGTATTCGGGCGAAGGCAACAGCTCATAAGGCTGTCGTTCCCCTCCTTCAAAGTCGCCGTAGAAAAAGCCTGCGTCGAACGAACGCGCTGCGTAGGGGCACGCCGTGATGCAGTAGCGACAGCCGATGCATTTGTCGTAGTCGATGACGACGATGCCGTCGCTTCGCTTCCAGGTGGCGTTAACCGGGCAGACCGGCGTGCAGGGCGGGTTTTCACACTGCATGCACGGGCGAGGGATGAATCGTCGCGCTACGTTCGGATAGGTCCCGTAGGTCTCGATCATCACCGGTCGATAGGTGACGCCGGGCGGCAGCTTGTTTTCGGTGATGCAGGCGACGTTGCACCCGTTGCAGCCGGTGCATTTCCGTAGGTCGATCACCATACCCCAGCGCCGCTGGTCCATGGGCTTTTGCAAGGCGCGGCGCAGGTCCACCATCATGCGTTTGATCGGATGCTCGCCTTCGACCGCTTCCGGGAGCTGGGTCGCATCGAAATCATCGGTCAGGCCGCTCTGTTCAGCAGGCGCTGCCTGGGCAGGTATAACCTCCCCTACCACGGCTGGCGCTATTAGGCCGGCGAAGACAGTGCTGGCAAATTTGGCTAAAAATGTCCGGCGCGACTCTTCTGTCTTGAGCGCATCCAGGACAGATTCCTTGTTTTGGCGCATCGTTCCATCTCCTTTGCTCTTCGCTGTAATGTCCGGAACCTTCGACGTTGAATGCGC
>CALFWA010000096.1 GCA_937928035.1 uncultured Caldilinea sp.
GCCGAGCGGGGCGCCCCATCCTCCCACCGTGTGTCGCGCCGGGCCATTGCGCACCAGCAATGCACTCAGAAAGCCGACGGCGACGAACGTGATTCCGGCGCCGATCATCGTCACAAAGGGCGACATGCGCTGCGGCGCCAAAAAAGCGCACAATGCAGCCAGCAGAGGCGCCATGATCACGACCGGAAGCCAGAAGGCCGCCTCGAAGATCATGTTACGCCTCCTCGTCCGTTTCCAGGCGCGCGGAGCCGGTGAGCGCCTGAATGCGGGTCGCAAGCGTCAGCGCCAGCCCCGTTGCGCAGACGGCCACCACAATGCCCGTAATGACCAGGGCATGAGGCACGGGATCGGCGCGCTGCGTCGGCCCCTGATAGGCGATGGAGATCAAGACCATGAAAATGCCGACGCCCATAACATTCAATGCCAGAATTTTGCGCAACAGATGCGGATAGGCGATCAGCGCATACAGCCCCATGCCGAAGAGCAGGATGCCGGCCAGTGTATACAGCGTTGAGGTGCCGATCATTTTTCTTCCTCTCTGCGCGGGTAGCCGCCGATGAAGAGCACGGCCAACGTAGCGCCGATCGAGAACATGGCCGCCCCCTCGATCACGAGAATCACCGTCTTGGCCTGCTCTGGAGGATATTGCAACAAGCCGCCCGTCAAAAATAGCAGCCCAACTGCAGCGATGACAAAGGCGGCCACGCCGGCCCCCAGCAGCAGGCGCAGCCAGAACGGATGGCCTCGGCGTGGCAGCCAGACGGCGGCCGCCACCCACAAGACGCCGACGCCGCCCAACACTGCGCCGCCCTGAAAGGCGCCGCCCGGCTCATCGGCGCCGAGCCATAACATATAGCCTGCAACCACGATCATCAGCGGCAAGAGCAGCCGCACAAAGGTCGCCAGCACCGGCGTGTCAGGCGTTTTGAACCAGACGCGCGCCGTTGGTGCAATCGCCCAGACGCCGACGATCGCCAGCAACAGCACGGCTACTTCGAGCAAGGTGTCATAGCCGCGATAGTTGAGCAACACCGCCGTCACCGGGTTTAAAACCCCGCTGCGAGGCAGGGAATCAAGCGCCAGCGGAGCCAACCTGCCGACATTATCGGGAAAGGTGAGCGCAGCCGTCGCCAGGGCGGCGATCAGCGCCGTCGTCAACGCCAGGACGAAGAGGCGCGGCCGTGTCAGTCGGGTGTCGTCAGTCTGCAGCGCACGATCGATGTCGCTAGTTTGCATCGCTTTCCTCCTTCGTGGATTTCGGCGCAGCCTCCCCTTGCGCTCGTCGCTTTTGCGCAGCGCGTTGCATGGCGCTCAACGTCGAGAGCAGCAGCGCGCCGGTCAGCCCCGAGCCGACCGCAGCCTCCGCCAGCGCCACATCGGGCGCCTGCAGCCGCACCCACGCCAGCGCCACCAGCAATCCAAACGCAATAAACAGCATCACTGCACGTAGCAAGTTCGGTGTCGTCAGAGCCAACCAGGCGCAGGCCAGCAAAATGATGACCAGCGTTGCGTCGAACCACTCAACAATCATCATGGCGACTCCTCCTGCCTCGTTTCCAGTGTTTTCACAGCCTGGAGTCGGCGAAGTGTTTCTCGGCGACGCCAGGCTTCGCCCGGTTTTCAACGACTGGAATCCGTTCCTTTTCCATCTGCCGGAGCGCTCTGCGCGCAATTAGATGTGCAACGGTGGCGCTGGCGAAGAGCACGAGCGCCCAGATGAACACCAGCTTAAGCCACACCAGCCAGTCCTCGATTTGAAAGAGGGCGCTGAGCACGATCAGCCCCAGGCCAAGATTGTCGGCCTTGGTCAGCGCATGAAGCCGCGTGAACACATCGGGCAGACGCAACAGGCCGACGGTGCCGGCTAAAAAGAAAAATCCTCCAAGAGCCAGACAGGTTAAGGAGACCAGGTCATTCCAGCTCATGATGCTCTTTTCCCTCTGTCGCCGCTCCATGTCGCGGCTGATCGTATTGTGCACCGTATTGTGTAAAGACGACGCCCAAGACACCCGCCAGCAGCGCAAAGATCAGCGCGACGTTCTGAAACGCCACGTTGCCGACCGCCACCGACAATAGAATCAGGATCGCAGTTCCGGTCGTGCCGAACAACTGAATGGCCAACAAGCGGTCGGCGGTGGTTGGCCCGCGCCAGATGCGGATCAATCCTGCGCCGATCGTCAGCAATAGAAAGAGGGCGGCTGCATGATAGACGGAATCCATCGCCATGGGAACCTGCACCCAGTTCAAATTGTGCTGTTTTGCTGTTGCGAGGAGCGCGCCAGATCGAAGCCGTACATGCCGCCGATGCGCTCCTCCAGAGTCCTCAGTTCTTCCATCACATGGGCGTCCACGTCCAGCGCGTTCACGACCAGTACGTCACCCTGTAGGTCTACGCCCAGGGTGCCGGGCAGCAGGCTCGCCGCGTTCGACATGACGACGCGCGCCGAACAGGGGGGCAGGCGCAAGGGATAGCGCACCATCCCCGGTTTGAGCGGCATTCGGGGGCGCATGACCCGGCTGGCGACGTCGATGCTGCTGAACAGCGACTTCCAGAAGAAATAAAGGGCGAAGCGCATGGCGCCGATGGGATGAATCCTCCATCGACGCGGAGAGAGCATGGCGAAGCTGAAGGCTGTGGCGAGCGCAATGATCGGAATGCCCAGCGTCCAGGACTCCGCGTTGCCACGGTTCAGCACCCACCACAGCGCAGCGAAACTAAGGCTGCGCAGCGCTGCGTCGAGCGCCACAAGAAGCGTCGGCGAGGTTTGTTTTTTCATACACCGAGAATATGGGTGATGATGGTGGCGCCGCTGCCGCCGATATTCTGCGCCATCGCCAAGCGCGCGTTGGGCACTTGGTTGGCGCCGGCCGCGCCGGTCAACTGCAACACACACTCGACGATCTGATAGACGCCGGTGGCGCCGACGGGATGGCCGCGGCTCTTCAGGCCGCCCATCGTGCTGATCGGGATGCGGCCGTGGATGCCGATCTCCCCCTCATGCGCCATGCGCCAGCCCTCCCCGCGGCGCGCAAAGCCGTTCGCCTCCAGGCTCAGCGCCGTCATGATGGTGAAGGCGTCGTGCAGCTCGAAGAGGTCGAGATCCTCGGGCGAGACGCCTGCCTGTCGAAAAGCCTTCTGGCTGCTGATGTGCGCCGCTTCCAGGAAGAGCGGATCTCGGCGGTCGTGCACGGCCAGCGTGTCGTTGGCGCTGGCGCTCGCCAGAATCTGCACCGCGCCGCGGTGATGGCCGGTTGTGAAGCGATGCGCCCACTCGGTCGGCGCCAACACCACCGCAGCGGCGCCGTCGCAGACCGGGCTGCTGTCCATGATGTTGATGGGCGTGGCGATCACCGGCGCGCGCAGATAGTCTTCGAGCGTGATCGCCTCTTGAAACATGGCGTTCGGGTTGTTGGCGCCGTTGCGATGGGCGTTGATGCTGAAGCCTGCAAAGGCGTCGAGCGGTACGTCATATTCATACATGTATCGTTGCATGATCAGGGCGTTCAGGCCCACGAAGCTGACGCCGTGCAGCGCCTCATACTCGGCGTCGGCCGCCGTCGCCAGGCCGGCGGTGGTGTCTTTGCCCACGGTGTCGGTCATCTTCTCCAGCCCGGCGACGATCACAATGTCGTGAAAGCCGCTGGCGACGGCCATCGTCCCCACGCGCAGCGCAGCCGCGCCGCTGGCGCACGCCGCCTCCACCTTCGCCGCCTCAATGCCGTGCAGCCCGCAAAAATCCGCCACCAGCGTGCCAAGGTGCTCCTGGTCGAGCAAATTCCCACTAAGCATGTTGCCGACGAAGAGCGCATCGGCGCGCTCGACGCCCGCATCCGCCATGGCGCTGGAAATTGCCTCATAGGCGAGCTCGCGCGCAGAGCGCTCCCACAGCTCGCCGACCGGAGTCTGGCCGATGCCGATAATCGAAACAGAACGCATAAACCCTCCTGATGATTTTCGTCTCGGCGCTCAGGCGTCATCACGCGCCTGGGCCGTGTTCAATTTTGTCCTATTGTACCGACAACAGGCAAACGCGCATGTAATCGAGACCGCTTTGCATGGGGACGAAGGTCATCCCCCGTCTCCATGTTCAGGATGCAGCGGCGCCAGCGAGGACGTTTAAACTGCTGCGAGCGCCTGCTCTAAATCTGCGATCAAATCTTCCGGGTGCTCGACGCCGATGGAGAGGCGCACCATCTTGTCGGTGATGCCCATCTCGATGCGCTCCTCCGGGTCTACATCGGAGTGCGTCATGGAGGCCGGATGCTCGGCCAGGGACTCGGTGCCGCCCAGGCTGACGGCCAGGTGAAAAAGCTGCAACGCGTTGAGAAAGCGGAACGCCTCCGCCTCGCCGCCGACGATTTCAAAGCTGATCATGCTGCCGGGTGCCAGACACTGCCGCCGATAGAGCGCGTGCTCGGGCGTGTCCGGCGCAAGGTGACCGAGGTAATAGACGCGCTCCACCTTGGGATGGTCGGCCAGGAAGTCGGCGACGTAGCGCGCGTTTTTCATCTGCGAGGTCATGCGCAGCTTGAGCGTCTCCAGGCTGCGCAGCAACATCCAGCCGGTCATGGGACTGGCCATGGTGCCGAAGATGGTGCGAAAGGTTTTCACCTGATCGATCAGGCCCCTGGCACCGAGCGCTACGCCTGCGATCAGGTCGCTGTGTCCACCGATGAATTTGGTGGCGGAGTAGAGCACAAGATCGGCGCCATGCTGCAGCGGGTGTTGCCAGAGCGGGCCAAGGAAGGTGTTGTCTACGGCGAGCAGCACCTGGCGCCCGGGACGCGAGAGGCGACGCGCCAGCCCGGCGCAGGCGGCAATGTCGACCAGCGCATTGGTGGGGTTGGCGGGCGTCTCGATGTAGATCATGCCGACGTGCTCGCGGAGGTTGCGGTCGAGCAGCGCCTGCTCGAAGCCCTCCATGCCTGCATTCGCCAGCACGCCGACCGGACGAATACCGAAGCGAGGCAGGATGTGCTTGAGCAAATAGTCGGTGCCTCCGTAGACCGGTTCGCTGAAGAGCACCACGTCGCCCGGCGTCAGGAAGGTGAGCAGCGTGGTGGTGATCGCCGCCATCCCGCTCTCGAAGACCGCTGCAGCCTCGGCTTCGTCCCACAGAGTGAGTCGATCTTCGAGAATTTCCAGGTTAGGATTGTTGAGGCGACTATAGATCAGCCCCAACTCTTCGCCAGGCCGTTCTTTGCGCAGCCCATAGGCAAGCTCGAAAAAGGCCTTGCCTTCCTCTGCGCTTTGAAACACAAAAGTCGAAGTGAGAAAGAGCGGCGGCTTGATGGCGCCCACCGAAAGCTCAGGGCGATAGCCGTAGCCCATCATCAGGCTTTCAGGCCGGAGGCGTCTGCCGGCGATGGTGCGTCGATGGGAGTCATGTTGATTTGTGGTCATGTGGCGTCTCCATTGACATGATTTGACCGGAAGGAAAGGATATTTTCATTATAGCTGCAGTGAACGCTGCAACGAATCGGCCATCCAGCCAGGAAAGCGGACGCCGAAAACAAAATCCTTTCCACCCTTAAAAACGAATTGACAGTGGCGCATCTTTTCGGTAAGGTTACTGCACTATGCTAGAGATTTTGTGGAATTGCTTGTCGTGAAGATCGCATTGTTTGGCGCCACTGGCCGCACCGGTCGCCATATCTTGCGGGCAGCCCTTGATGACGGTCATCAGGTGCACGCGCTGGTGCGCAGTCCGTCGAAGTTGACGCTCCCTGACGAAGCCGTTGTAGTCTTTGTGGGCGATGCGCTGGACGCGGAAATGGTGAAGTACGCCATGCGCGAATGCGACGTTGTGGCCAGCGCGCTGGGGCTCACCGACCCATTTCAACCAGAAGCGCTTTCGCAGGCGACGGCCAACATCATCGCTGCCATGGAGAGCCTGGGCTTGCAGCGTTTGGTGGCGGTGGCCGGTGCAGGCATCCTGCAGGATCGCAAGACAGGGCGTCTGCGCCTGGAGTCGCCGGACTTCGATCCCGCCTATCTGCCCTACGCCAGGGAGCATTTTCGGATGTTGGAGCTATTGACGCATTCCCATCTGGCCTGGACGCTCGTCTGTCCGCCGGCCATGCGCGAAACGCCGTCCGTTCCCCTGCGCGCCGAAGCGAACGTTCTACCGGAAGGGGGGCGCAGGGCGTCTTACGCCGCGGTGGGAGCATTTGTATACAGGTTGCTGAGTTCGTTGGAGTATCTTCACCAGTGCGTGGGGGTCGCCGAGTGAGGAGTTATGCCTACGCATTACAAAGGAACGCCCGAAGAAATGCTGGCGCTGGATACATTCATCAAGCTGACGCGCGCCAACAACTCTCTGATGGCGCGCATCGCCCAACACGGCACCCATCCCACCCTGAGCGTCAGCCAATTCGGCACGCTGGAAGCGCTTTATCACCTCGGCCCGATGTCGCAGACGGAGATCTGCGGCAAGCTGCTCAAGAGCGGCGGCAACACGACGCTGGTTATCGACAACCTTGAAAAGCGCGGCCTGGTGCGCCGACGCAGAGACCCGGAGGACCGTCGCGTAATCATCGTCGAGCTGACTGAGGAAGGACGAGAATTGATCCGCTCCATCTTTCCGCGCCATGCACGGGTCATCGCCCAGGAGCTGTCTGTACTCACACCTGAGGAGCAGCGGATTCTGGGCGAGCTTTGCAAGAAGCTAGGCAAGGGGCAGACCTCCTGTGCTCCCCAGACGGACGAAGCATCGTGCGATGCAGCTCCAGAGTTGGAGCCTCAAAGCTGAATCTGCTTGGTGGTCATTATGAGCCTGACGGCTGCGACGTCAAAGAATTAGCCCCCACAATCAACTAGCTGAGAACACAGAGGCCTATGGCGGCGTTCTCTGTGTTCTCTTGCTTTGTGACAAAAATTCCTCCTGTTTTAGGCAAACTGATACAACCGCTGTGCGTTGTCCCAGAGAATGTCCTGCGCCGCCTGCATCGCCTCCTCTTCCTTCAGAAAGCCTTGTTGCGTGAATTCGGTCAACGTCTGAGTGAGTCCCCAACGCCCCCAGCGCGCGGCGATCCAGTAAATCTCGGGCATTGTGAAGGCGTCGGTGGCGAAGAGCACCTTGCGGAAGGGCGCCATGCCCAAAATATCGCGAATCATGGCGGGGATGCCCACGGTGGCAAAGGGCACGGCGAGCGAGAGGTCCATCCAGACGTTGGGATAGATGGCAGTGAGATGCGTCAGTTCGTGAAAGAAGGGCCAGCCTGCGTGCAGCAGCACCAGCTGCACGGCGGGATACGCCTCGATTACGTTGCGCAGATGCAGCGGGTTCGCATAGCGAAGATCGGCGTCGCTGTCGCCAAAGCCGGTGTGAAACTGGATCGGCAGCGTCTGTCGCTCCGCTTCGACCAGGGCGAGATGCACGATGTAATCGCACAACCCTTTGCGCGCCAGACGCACGCGGCCCTCACGAGCCGCCATTGCCTTTAAGTATGCAAAATCCCGCTGCGCCGCCTCCCGGTCGGGCGCCTCGATTTGCAACCCTGTGCGGTAGGCGATGATGCTCTTGAACGCCACGACGCCCTGGTCGCGCGCCGCAGCGATGCGCTCCCGGAACGCCTCGATCATGCGCTCGAAGGTCGGCTCGGCCATGATCAGCTCCTCGGCGAGGCGCTCCAGCCGCAGGATCGGATGGACAGGACAGGGCAGCAGCGCTTGCATGCCCGCATGGTCATAGGCTTCGGCGCTGCCGTAGCCGTAGTCGCAGAGCACCATGCCGATGTTGACGTCGGCGAAGAGGCGGGCCGTGTACTCCTTTTCGCTGAGACGTGCGCGCGCTGCCAGAATCCCCTCCACAGTCGGCTCGCTTCCCAGAAATTCCGCCAGCCATCGGATAGCTGTGCGAAAGACGAGCAGGCTGGTCGCGTAGCGCTGATGGGTCACAGGATCGGTCGATTCGGTGAACCAGCGTTGAAAGCGCGCCGGATCGTCTGTGGCTGCGCGGCGCAGAAAAGGATGCGCATGGTGATCGAGAATAGGAATGTGATCGAAGTTCAACATGGAGCGGAGCCCATCGGCGTCTTCAGAACTTATAAATGTGGTGCTTGATCTCGAAATCGACGTCTTGGGCGGAGAAGGCGGCGTACTCCGAGCGCTTGACGGTGATGTATGCGTTCGCCAGCACCGGCCCCAACGCCTCCATCAGCACCAGGTCGGCCTCCAGCGCATCGAGCGCCTCGGCCTGGGTTGTCGGATAGCGGCGGATGCCGCGCGCGGCGCGTTCCTCCTCGCTGTAGTTGCCCGGATCGGTCAGCGCCGCCTGACCCGGCGTCAGCTCCCGCTTCACGCCGTCCAAGCCGGCGGCGATCAATCCGCCTAGGGCCAGGTAGGGGTTGCTGCTGGAGTCCGAAGCCTTCAGCTCCAGGTTGATGCTGGTCTCCTCGCTGCCCCAATGTCCGGAGACGACGCGCACCGCCGCCTCGCGGTTGTCCGGCCCCCAGGCGGTGTAGGCGCTGCTCCAAAGGTGGGGCTGGAGACGGCGGAAGGAGTTGTAGCTGGGCGTCGTCAACGCCAGCAGGCCGGGGAGGTGCTCCAGCACGCCGGCGATGAAATGATAGCCGACTTTGCTGAGCAGATACGGGTCCGAAGGATCGTAGAGCAGGTTGCGCTTGCCTTCCAGGTCCCACAGGCTCCAGTGAATGTGGCAGCCGTTGCCAGCCTGGTCGGGCATGGGCTTGGGCGCCAGCGAGGCGATGACGCCGAACTGCGCAGCGACGCTGCGAATGGTCTCGCGGAACCAGATTTGGTTGTCGGCGGCGCGTAACACCGGCGCATGATGCAACGGCATTTCATGTTGACCGTGACCTAGCTCCGGGTAATAGGCGTCCACCGGAATGCCCTGCGCCTCGAATGCGGCGACGATGGCGTCGATCACGTCGGCGGCGGCCGTCATCGAAATCGTGCTGAAGCAGAGGCCGGTGTCGATGGGAACATATTTGCCCGGCGCCTCTTCGCGGAAGAGGCTGAACTCGCCTTCCATCGCCGCCTGCATGGTCATGCCGGCGTCGGCGAGGCGGGCAATCATGCGCTTAAGGAAAGAGCGCGGGCACGCCTCCCACGGCTGACGGTCAAGCTTGATCATGTCGCACATCATGGCGGCGCTGTGGGGGGCGTAGGGTAGAATCACCAGGCTGTCGGGGTCGGGCACCAGACGAATCTCGCCGACCGGCCCCATGCCCTCGACCGGCTGAAGCTGGTCGAGCATGTTCATCGCCTGCATGGCCAACGTCAGACCCTGACCCGAAGCCATGCGGCTGGCCAGCCGCTCGATCGGCACCAATTTGCCGCGAATCGTGCAGCCGTTGTCACAATAGAGAAAGCGGACCAGGCGCACACCCGCCGCCTTGCACTGGGTGACGACTTGGTCGATGTTCATAACAAATTCCCTTTCCTGATGTTGCGGGCTGTGTGGTGCATGTGATGTGATGGGTGTTTCGTGTTGCGTGTCTCGTTACAGAATACGCAACACGAAACACGCACCGCGCCACACGCACCACTTGTCGTTAATTTATGGTTGGATTTCGGTGACGAAGGAATAGACGCCGTCTTGCACTTGGATGATCGTCACCGATTTGATCGGCTTGCGCTGTCCTTCGGGATAGCTGATGACGCCCGTCACGCCCTGGAAGCCTTGTGTGGCCGCCAGCGCATCGCGAATGGCGGCGGGCTCCGTCGAACCGGCGCGGCGGATGGCGTCGGCGATCAGGTTCATGGTGTCATAGCCGAGCGCAGCGAAGGCGTTCTCCGGTCGGCGGCCGTACTCCGCCTCGTAGGCAGCGACGAACGACTGCACAATCTCCGCCTCGTTGTCCAGCGAAGCATGCGTGGAGTAGTAGACGTCGTCCGCCAGCTCGCCTGCAACCTCGCCGATCAGCGGCGTGTCAAAGCCGTCGCCTGAGATAATAGGTTGGGTCAGTCCTGCCTCGCGGAATTGCTTGGTGGTGATGCCCGCCTCGTTCGGGATCGCCGAAATGAAGAGCACGTCTGGCTGCGGGTCCAGCGCCTTCACGCGCGCAATCTGGGCCGAGAAGTCGGTGTCGCCGGAGTTGTAGGTGTCCTCCAGCACGATGGTTCCGCCGTTGGCCTCCCAGCGCTCCTTGAAGAAGCGCGCCAGCGCTGTGGTGAAGTCATACGCCTGATCGACGAGCATGTAGGCCGCGCGCGCGCCCAGCTCGTTGAAGGCGTAGTCGGCGATGGCGTAGGCCTGGGCGTCGTCGCCGAAGGGCGCCATGAAGAAGTAGTCGCCGATCTGCTCCGGCAAGGTTGGCAGCGTGGCGCCTGCGGTGACGAAGGGAATGCCCGCCGCCTGAGCGATGGGGCCGGCCGCCAGCGCAAAGGTCGAATCGTTCAACCCGCCGATCGCCACGACCTTGTGCACCTCGATCAGCTCGGTGGCGGCGCTGGTCGTCGCCGTCTGGTCGGACTTGCCATCGATGGCGATCACCTCGATCATCTGGCCGTTGACGCCGCCGGCTTCATTGATCTGTTTGGCCGCCAGCTTGAAGCCGTTGAGGCCCGGACCGTCGATCGAAGCCATGCCGCCCGTCACGCCGTAGAGCGCGCCGATCTTGATCGCGCCTGCGGCGGGCGCCGCCTCCTGTGCAGGCGCTTCGGTCGCTGCAGGCGCGGCGGCTGGCGGCGTCGCCGGAACGGCGCAGCCGGCCAGCGCAAGGCTGAGCGCCAACAACAATGAGAGCATCGTCCATGTGCGTCGCATAAAGTCCCTCCTTTTGGAAAGAAAAAAGAACACAGAAAATCATGAAACGAACAGAGCTTGTGATGCAGGACGGTCGCCTTGCAATCTCCAATCTCTCATCCCCGATCCCCCGATCACCGTTCCACCATCCCCGGCAACCGGATTTCCCTGCCGCCGAACAGCCCCTGTCTGCGGAAGATCATCACCAGCGCAGCCAGCAAGGCGATGATGATCTGACTCAAGCCGTAGAGCGGAGTCCCGCCGACGGCCAGCGCCGTCTCCACCTGGCGCAAGCCCTCCGGCAACAGCGTCAACAGAACGGCGCCGATCACCGAGCCGGTGATGCTGCCCATGCCGCCCACCACCAGCATCACCACGATGTTGAAGGTGATGACAAACGAAAACGACGACGGCGTGATGGCCGTGATCAGATGGGCGTACAGCGCGCCGGCGACGCCGGCGAAGAAGGCGCTCAGAACGAAAGCCAGCAAACGCGTGCGCAGCACATTCACCCCCCGCGCCTGCGCCGCCAGCCAGTCCTCGCGGATGGCGATCATGGCGCGTCCGTAGGGAGAGTGGACCACCATCCACACCACGTAGATTGTCAACACAGCCCAGCCGAAGGTCCACCAAATGTTGCTGAGCGGTGGAATGCCGTTGATGCCGCGCGCGCCGCGCGTCACGTCCTGCCAGTTGTTGGCGACCACGCGCACGATCACCATCAGCCCTAGCGTGGCGACGGCCAGATAGTGGCCGCGCAGCCGCAACACGGGAAGTCCGACGATCACCGCAGCGATCGCCGCCATCACGCCGCCGGCGATCGTCGCCGGCAGGAACGGGATCGAGGTCGCTTGCAGCCACGCTGGCAGGCCTGGGAAGGACGCCGTTTTCATGGCGACCGGAAGCGAGAGCAGCGCCGCCGTGTAGGCGCCGATCGACATGAACGCGGCGATGCCAAGCGAGAAGTCTCCGGCGAAGCCGTTGGTCAGGTTCAGGCTAACGGTTAGGATGATGTTGATCCCGATCACCGCCAGAATGCGAAGGTAATAGTTGTTCAATGTGCTCTGCGCCAGCCACAGCAGCGTCGCCAACAGCGCAACGTAGGCGCAGCCCACCAGCAGATTGCGCGCCGCCCCGTTGATGTCCACCCTGCGCACGCCATCCATCGCTCGAGACATATCGCTACGCTCGCTCCTCTGTGGATGCGCCGAGAATGCCGTTGGGGCGAATCAAAAGGATGAGAAGCAGCAGGGCGAAGACAAAGGCGTCGCGGTAACCTGAATAAGCGGGCGGCAGAAAGCCTACGAAGAAGATTTCGGCGAAGCCCAGCAGATAGCCGCCCAACACTGCGCCGGGAATGACGCCGATGCCTCCGATCACGGCGGCCACGAAGGCCTTAAGCCCCGGCAAAAAGCCCATAAACGGCTCTACGGTGGAATACTTGGCCGCCCACAGCCAGCCTGCGGCGGCGGCCAACATGGAGCCGAGGAAGAAGGCGACCATCACCACGCGGTTGATATCGATGCCCATCAGCCTGGCCGCGCGCAAGTTTTCCGCCGCCGCGCGCATGGCGATGCCCGTGCGCGTGTTGCGCACATAGAGCGTCAACGCCGCCATTAATGCCACCGACAGCCCAACGGTCAGCGCATCGAGCGTGCTGAAACTGACTCCCGCCACTGTGTGAAGCTGATTGACCCCCGCCGGCAAGTTGAAGGCGCGCGGCTGCGCCGTCACCGTCATCACCATCGAGTTCTCGATGATGCTGCTGACCGCCAGCGAGGTGATCAACATCGTGACCTCCGGCGCTCCCCGCAACGGCCGATAGGCGAGCCGCTCCACCAGGATGCCCACAAAGCCGATCGCAAGCATCGGGATGAACAGCGTCAGGATTAAAGGGGTGAACGCAGCGCTTACCAACAGCAGGCCCAGATAGGCGCCCAGCATCAGCAGATCGCCGTGTGCAAAATTGATCAGCCGCAACAGGCCGTACACCATGGTCAGCCCGATGGCGATCAGCGCATACATGCTGCCCAGGTTCACGCCGTTGATAATCTGTTGCGCAACATAAGTCGGTGTAAACAACGCCTTTGCTCTCCTCTCAAAGCTCCCAGCCCAAAGTCTGCCGGACCCACTCCAACGCCAGCCCTACCCCCGTCAAGGCGACGGCGGCCAGCAATGAATCACGGCAGCTAAAGTTGAGCCAGACGCCCATGGCTAAGATAAACGCGAAGATGATTGCGCCTAGAATTGCGTAGGCGTTTTTCAACAGGGTCATTGACTTAAATACGCCCTTCTAACTTCCGGATTGTCGATCAATTGTTTCGCCGGTCCGGCGAGCCGCACTTCACCGGTTTCGAGCACATAGGCGCGGTCGGCGATGGTCAGCGCTAGGTGCGCATTTTGCTCGACCAGCAAGATGGTCACTCCTTCTTCATGCAATTGCCGAATGACGCTGAAGATGCGCTGCACGATCAACGGCGCCAGCCCCAGAGAAGGCTCGTCGAGCATCAAAAGGCGCGGTCGGCTCATCAGCGCGCGGCCGATGGCCAGCATCTGCTGCTCGCCGCCGCTGAGCGTGCCGGCCAGCTGCGCGCGGCGCTCAAGCAATCGGGGAAAGAGCGCATAGACGCGGTCAAGGTCCTGCCTCACGCCGGCGCTGTCTTTGCGCTGATACGCCCCCAAGCGCAAATTCTCCTGCACCGTCAGCCGACCAAAGACCAGCCGCCCTTCCGGGCAGTGGGCGACGCCCCGCGCCACGATCGCATGCGGCGGCAGCTTCGTCGTCTCTTCGCCGCCGATGACGATGCGCCCGCTACGGATCGGGGCCACGCCGGAGATCGCCATCAGCGTGCTGGTTTTGCCTGCGCCGTTATTGCCGATCAGCGTCACCAACTCGCCCTCCCCCACTTCCAGCGACACGCCCCGCACGGCCTCGATGCCGCCGTAGGCGACGGTCAGATCTTCAACGCGCACCATGGTTTTCCACCTGTCCCAGATAGGCTTCCACCACCAGCGGATTGCGCCGAATCTCGTCGGGCGCGCCTTCGGCGATCAGCCGACCATAGTTGAGCACCTGGATGCGCGAGCACATGTTCATGATCAGGCGCATGTTGTGTTCGATCAAAATGGTCGTCAGATTGAACTCTCGATGCAGGCGCAGGATCAGATGCATCAGCGCGTCCGCCTCGGCGGGATTCATGCCGGCGGCCGGCTCATCGAGCAACAATAGGCGAGGGTGCAACGCCAGCGCACAGGCCAGCTCCAGCCGCCGCTGCTGGCCATAGCTCAGCTGCGCAGCGGGCTTGTGCGCTGCATCCGCCAGATCGACGAGCGCCAGCAATTCTCGCGCGCTTTGGGTCAACGTCGCCTCGCCGCGCAGAAAATGGGGGGTGCGCAAGACCACCTGCCAGAGCGCCACGCTTTCATGCATCTGGAGTGGAATGCGCAGATTTTCCAGCGCCGTCAACGCCGGGAAGAGCCGCACCTTCTGAAAGGTGCGCGCCACGCCTAGACGGGCGATCTCGTCGGGCCGGCGCCGTGTGACC
>CALFWA010000097.1 GCA_937928035.1 uncultured Caldilinea sp.
CGTAGATCATGATTACGACCAACGCCAGGCTGGGACCGCCTGCCCAGGCGGGCAACGACACGCCCGGCGTCAGCAGATTGAAGACGCCGTTCGGCTCGTTGATCCATCCCAACGCAGGAAGTCCAAAGAAGTTCAAAATACTGTTGATCGGAGCCGTCGGCCGATTTGAGAAAATGATCTTAAAAACAGCGGCGGTGCCTACGAAAGGGGCGATATAGGGCAGAAAATAGATTACGCGAAAAAGGTCGCGCCCGCGAATCTCCTGGAAAAGCAGTACGGCAAGGATAAGCGCCACGATCAGCTGCGGAGGAATGGTGCCCAGCGAGTAGTAAAAGGTCGCCAGTAAGGCGTTCCACCAGACGCGGTCTCCCTGTGCAATCACGCGCGGCGCTTCTGCGATCAACACCCAGGCGCCGAGGATCAACGCAGCGGCCCCCATCAGTCGAAAGATTGCGCTGGCCATGGTCTCACGATGGCTGGCGCTTTGCCAGAGTTTCCAGGACAGCCAGAGCAGGAGAAAGCCGGCGCTGATCAAGATCATCTGCGAGGCAAGATCCAAACCACCGCCGGCGCTCAGAGAGGTCTCGATCCGTCTCTCCAGCTCAGCCCAGGTCAGCCAACCGATCGCCCCCGCCAGCGCCAGCAAGATCGTCGCCAATGTGAACGAACCGGTGTAGTTGCCGTAGCGATGACGACGGCGACGCATGCGCGCCATCAGCCAGGCGCTCAAGGCGCCGAGGAGCAACCCACCCAACATCAACCCCATCATCTGCATCACCTGCGGGGCGGTCAGGGCTTCGCCGAGGAGGCGTTGAAAATTTTCCGGCGTATTGCGGGCGCCGCGCAGCTGGTTGGGAATGTCGAGCAACAGCGGCAGCAGCTGGATCACCCAGCCCACCCCTGCCGAGACCATCACGCCAAAGGCGACGCCGGGCGCCGCCCATCCCCAGAATGCATCATTGTGCGCCCTTGCCTCCTGCGCGCCTCGCCACAGCGCACGCGCCGCCAGGAAGACAAGCGCCAAAATGCTCCAAAAGCCCAGCAGGTAGGTGAGATCGCCAGTTGCGGTGATATAGTTTCCCAGCCCATCGAATGTGCCGGGGATGCGATTGATGCCTCGATGAGTGCTCATGAAGGCCGCAAAGATCAGGGGAAAGAGGCCAAAGACGCCGATAACCAGAAAGGCCGGCGTCAGAAAGAGGTAGGCCAACAACGCCTCGCGCACGCGTCGGCCCTGTCGCCCTGACAGAATGCCGCGCCTGGCGGCGACGGAGAGAGCCTGGGGCGTCGAAGAGGCGGATTTGGTTTCGCCGGTCAGGAGCGCATCACTCATGAAGCCTCTGGTCTGTGCTCGGATGTATCGGCGGGCGCAGGGCTGTTAACATCGCAGGTCAATCTTTGGAAAATTGAGCCGTCGCCTCGCTATTGAGGGAGATCGCGCAGGGATGCATCGGCTTCCAATCCTCCGAAACAAGAGAGAAGTCTGCATGATTGGGAATCATTTTCTCTTTTAGTATAGTAAACGCAACAGGACGCGTCAATTCTTTTTCAGAATTTTTTCATGCCGAATTGTCGCACGGCATTGTTAACAGGTGGTCAAGCAGCCGTTAACAGTGGGAGCAATTTTTTATTTCCAGAAGCGATTCCTAACAAAACGATTCCTGACAAATCGTCCGCTCTGCGGCATACTATCTTTATGACGACAGAAATACAGCAATTCGCCGAGTGTTTGCGCACCAATATCCAGAAGGTGATCGTCGGCAAGCGCGAGGTGATCGACACGTTGATCATTGCGCTGCTCTGTGAAGGACATGTGTTGATTGAGGACGTGCCCGGCGTCGGCAAGACGATGCTGGCGCGAGCGCTGGCCGCCAGCATCGGCAGCAATTTCCGTCGCATTCAATGCACGCCCGATCTGCTCCCCAGCGACATCACCGGCGTCAGCATCTTCAATCAGGAGACGCGACGCTTTCAGTTCGCGCCTGGCCCCGTGTTCACCAATATCTTGCTCGCCGACGAGATCAATCGGGCCACCCCGCGCGCCCAGGCTGCCCTGCTCGAATGCATGGGAGAGCGACAAATCACCGTCGACGGGGAAACTCGACCGTTGCTGCGTCCTTTTCTGGTGCTCGCCACACAAAATCCGATCGAGTTCGAGGGAACCTTTCCGCTTCCAGAGGCGCAGCTCGACCGTTTTCTTTTTCGGGTGCGACTCGGCTATCTTTCTCCTGAAGAAGAAGAGGAAATGCTCGTTGCGCTCGCTGGCCGTCATCCCATCGAGCAGCTCGGCGCCGTCGCCTCCGGGGCGGAGGTGGTCAAGCTTGCCGAGCTCATCTGGAGCATACGCGTCGATCGTTCGGTGCGACGCTACATCGTCGCTTTGATTCACGCCACGCGCAATCATCCTGACCTGGCGTTGGGTGCCAGCCCGCGCGGATCGCTGGCCCTCTATCGCGCCTCGCAGGCGCGTGCGGCCATTGCAGGTCGCAATTTCGTGCTGCCCGACGATGTTCAGGCCATCGCTTCGCTGGCTTTGCCGCATCGTTGTATTGTCCGGCCTGAAAGCGCATTGCGCGGCCGCAGCGCCGATGAAATCATCGCCCAGATTTTGGAGAGCACGCCGTTAGATCTCGGCGCCGTCGACGAGTGAGCGTCATGAACCACATCTTCTGGGCGCTGCTGATCCTCTTCGCCATCGCCGCTTTGTTGCGCATGGATTGGGCTTATTACCTCGTCTATGTCGTGGGCGGGGTGTGGGTCTTCAGCCACTGGTGGGTGCGTCGCACGCTTCAGCGGCTGCGCGTGAAGCGGCGCATCCCCCAGTACGCCTTCACTAACGAAGTGGTCACCGTTGCCATCGAGATTGAAAACCGCTCCTGGCTGCCGCTGCCCTGGTTGCAGGTGCAGGAGGCGGTGCCGCTCGACCTGAAAGACCAGCCAGACTATCGCGTCGTGCTGAGCATCGGTGGCCGCTCTGTGCTCCGTCACACCTATCGATTATATTGTCGCCGCCGCGGCTACTACACCGTTGGGCCGTTGAGCTTGCGCACCAGCGATCTGTTTGGCTTCGTCGATGCGCGCTGGCAGGAGGCGGGCGGCGACGAGCTGATCGTCTATCCGGCGATCGTGCCGCTGGAAAAACTCGGCCTGCTGGGGCGCATGCCCTTCGGCGCACTGCCGACGCGCCGCCAACTCGACGAAGACCCGGCCCGTCTTGGCGGCGTGCGCCAATATGTGAGCGGCGACAGCTTGCGACGCATTCACTGGAAGGCGACCGCCCATGAAGACACGCTCCTGGTCAAAAAGCTGCAACCCTCGCAAGAGCTGCCGGTTTTTATTGCTTTGAATCTAGACCGCTCTGCATATCCGGCGCGCGCGTTGATCGGCGCCAGCGAGTGGGCCATTTCGATCGCAGCGTCGATCGCCGGCCACATGAGCGAGCAGCGTCAGGCGGTGGGGCTGGCCTCGAACGGCATCGATCCCTTCATCGAGGGGCCGGCCGCACCGATCGGCCTGCGCGTCGGGCGCAGTCACCTGATGAACATCTGGCGTTTGCTCGCCCGCATCCAGCTCAACGATGAAGCTCCGCCGCTATATGAATGGCTTCCTCTCCAGATCGCCGGTTTGCCGTGGGGAACCACTGTGGTCCTGATCGCGCCCGGCGTCAGCGAGAAAGATCTGTGGATGCTGCACCATCTGCACCGACGCGGCTCAAACATTGTCGTTCTGGTCTGCGCCGGCCAGCAGGGCTTTCGCACCGTTCAGGCGAACGGTCGTCGCCTTGGCGTGCGCATCTTGCCGGCGTTATGGGAGAGCGACTTACAGGCAGTGGAACAGCGGTTAAAGCAGTTCGAATGATCGTCCGGAGATACAAATCGCCTGATCCAGAAAGGATTTAACATGCACCTGATCGAGGCAATCGATACAGCAGAACTGGAATTGCTGCAGAGACGTTGGGGGGCGTTTCCTGTGGCGCGGGCGACGTTGGAGGTCGCCGATCCCTTCTTGAGCGGCGAGCATCAGCAGTTGGTCTCAAACGGCCGTCGCGCAGAGATCTGCTACATCCTGCATCGCGGAGACCCGGTCCAAGGGGTGCTGTTGCATTCCAAGAGTTTTTACCCAGAGGGTATGTATCGGCTTCCCACGGGTGGCGTGCACACCGGAGAGAGCGTCTTAGATACAGTGACGCGTGAGATCTTCGAAGAAACCGGTCTGCGAGTCGGCGACGGCGAGGATGGCGCGCAAGTTGAACGCTGCCTGGGAGTGTTGGCCTACGAACTGCACCATGCAAGGTTAGGCGCCGTCTCGTTCGCCACCTATCACTTTCTGGTGCATATGCCGTCGGACGCAACTGTCGCGCCGCAAGACCCGGAGGAATCTATCCGCGGCTGGCAGTGGCGACCGGCGACGGACTTGCCTTGGGTCGCCGATATGTTGGCGATGACCTACCGGATTTCCAGAGAGTGGGCGGATTGGGGGCGCTATCGCGCGCTCAGCCATCGATTCGTGGCTGAACGCCTGTTTTAAAGCTCATGCGCCGCGCAACAAAATGTCAGAGGTGTTCCTGCTGGCCGTCGAGCGCGGTGCGCGTAAAGAAAAGCTCCACCAGGTCGACCAGGTCATCCGGGCTGGCGAGCCAGCGCCAGTCCATCACCGTCTGCAGCTCCGTGTCAATGACGCCCGGCGTGGTTCGCACCCAACTCATCACATATCCCGTGATGGAGCTAAGCCGCTTGCCGAGCAATAATAACATCAGGTCGAAATTGTGGCTGTGATAGCAGTTGAGCAGCCACACGCGCTTCACTTCCGGATGAGGAGGCAAGTCGAGCAACGCCTGGAAGCATTGCCGATCCAGGCCGGGTTGCACGTCGAGCATGACGTTCACCGCCACCATGTTGTTGGTGCTGACCTCCATTTCCAATTCGAGCAGGGTGTCGATGTCGGCGCGGCCGCCGAAGCTCAGCAGGGTGCTCGTCTCCCGCACGCCGTCGACGCTGCGCACGACATCCAGCATGAATTTGTTGAAGTCGGCGACATCATGGATCAGACAGGTGAAACGCAGATCGGCGCGCTGGCGCAGCCAGTTCGTCCACAACGGCTTGACGCCTTCGCCCCGATAACGGCGCAGATTATGAAGCATCTGTTCGCGGGCGGTCTCATCCTTCCCGCACATAATGTCTACGTCGATAATGGCTAGAATCGGTTGCATCGATCGCATGGTGGGCGGCGCACCACTTTCTTGAACGGTGTTTTTCGGCACGATAGCGATAGTGTAAGGCCAACAGCCGCCGACGACAAATTAAAATCAAAGGAGGCGCCACTCTATTTCCCTTCGGGGCGAGGCGAGAGAGGTTGGTGAGATGAAGGCGCAGTTTTCTGGAAAGCCGATCGCTGCTCTTCAAGCTATAGTTATCTTGAGTTGGTCGCCGATTTGTGTTCGTGTGCGGGCAATGGTGCCGACCGGCGCTTCGACGACATAGCGACTGTTGCGATAGATTTTGCCGATACTCCATGGCTTCATCGCCGGGTCTAGCCCTACCACGCAATGGTTCTTGTCCACATAGATGACGTCGATAGGGATAGACATGAACATGCAGTGAACGCCACGGCAGGGTTCGATGACGATTCCATGCCCTTCAGGCAGATCGCGCACCCCGATCAATCCACGCAGTCGCGTCCAGCGCGTGTTCGCCATCTTGCCGTGGCTAAGTACAATCGTGTTTTGACTTTGGTTTTCAATTTGCACCATGTTTGTATACCGCACCTTGCTTCCAATATCGGTTATTGCGACGCCAGCTGCCGTGCTGGGACGGCGCCGATCACGATGAAAATCCTACAGGCTTCTCAGGCGTTCCCTTTTCGTTTCGCCCCTCTGCAACCTTTGCATCGGAGCTGCGTTCAGAACAGGCTGAACTGCAGCCATATCGTCAACAGGGCGCCGCAAGCCAGATAAGGCGCATATGCGATTGCCGTTTTGCGCGTCGCCCGCCGCGTCGCCAGCAGGGCGAACGCTGCAACGCCGCCGAGCAGCGCGCCCGCCAGCAGCGCAGTCATCACATCTGGATAGCCGAGCATCATGCCGATCACGCCTGCCAGTTTTACGTCGCCCATGCCCAAGGCGCCGCGACCAATAATCGCCAGCAGGAAAAAAATGCCAAAGCCGACTACTCCTCCGAGCAGCGCACTGGGAAGACCCAGCGAGCCGGGCAAAAGGCTGATACCGACGACGACGATTGCCGCCGGCGCCAGCATGATGTTGAGCACGCGGTGATGTTCAAAGTCGATCACGGCGACGGCGAGCAAAAAGAGCATGTAAACCCAGCCGATGCTCGTCTGCACGCTCCAGCCCCAGCGGGCGACTGTCATGACGGTGAGCAAGACGCTGGTCAGAACTACGATCAGATTGCGCCTGCTGGCAAGAGGCTGGCCTGCCGGAAAAGCAAGGCCCAGGTGCTGGAGCCTCCACCCCCTTCGGAGGCCGTCGGACGCGGGCTTCGCCGCGCCAGCTTCTGAGTTGCTCGGCTGCTCCCTTTGCGTCATTCCGGGCAAAACGTCGGCGGCCCAGTTCACCAGGCCGCCGCCGATCCATCCCGCGAACGCCGCCAACAAGCCAAGTCCGATCTGTTCGCCTGTCATGGGATCAAACTCGCCGCTCGCAATTGCCCATCCTGCGCAGGTTCGCCGGTGGTTGAGCCACAGAAAGTGACGCAGTTGTTGCTGCAATCTTTGGTGGCCAACACGGCTTTGCTGGTGATGGCGCGCACCGTGCGCGGCATGCCGGGCTTCGGGTTGAGCCGGAAGGTGTGAATCCATCCGGTCACTTTCACGCAACCAAAATCGGTTACATAGTACGTCTGCGCTTCGTGTCCGGTGCAATTGCTGCCGGAAGCGCAGTTGACGGACGTAAAGAGTGGCACAGCCACCGACTGCCCGGCGCGGGCGTTGACGTCATCCTTGACGCCCGCCTTGATGCCGCGCAGGCCGGGAATGCAAGCAGGGAGTTTGACGCGGCCGCCAAAGCTGTTGCGCAGGCGGCAGGCCAGCTCTGCTGCGCCGCATCCGTTGGCCTTGCATGGGTCGACGTAAACCTGCTCGCTCGGCGGCGGATCGGGAAAGTCCATCCAGCCGCGCGATACGGTCGTGGCGACCGTGAAATCGTCGGCGCCGTCGCCATCCAGGTCGCAGATATAACAGTCGCACACCGGTCGCGGCTGGCCGTTGATGGTGCAGGTCGCCTCCACCCTATCATAGTCGGCGTCCCAGATGACGACCGACTGACCACACGGGACATCTTTGAATAGTGCAGCATCCAGCGCAATCGGCCAGAGACCGCAGGCCGAATCCGCCGCTCCACACGCCGATCGGGCCGTGGCGCCGACCTCGACCGTGCCGTCTTCGCCTCCCCACCCCAACACACGGCCGATCAGAACGGCAGCGCGCGTGCGAGCGGTGACGGTAACGCGATTGCCCTGGACGGAGACGGAGCTTAACGCAAGGTCGGTGTTGTTCATGCCGTTGCGCCGCATAAAGTCACGCGCTTTGTCGACCGCACTTTGGACGCCTCGCCCCATGCAGAGTTCACGCGCTGCTGCCAGTGCGCCGGCGTCAGCTGCGTTCTGAAGCTGCCGTCGCACCGCATACACGTTGCCGGCTTCGATCGTGACGCCCGCAAACGCGAGCAACACCATGAACATGAAAGCGAATTGGATGAGCGACTGTCCTCGTTCGTCGCTGAAAAATTTTCGCCTACTCATGATCCACTCTGTGACGTGTCAGAACCGTAATGCATCATCGTGGCCGATGCGCTGATGGGAATTTCGCCTAAACCGATCAGCTCTCCAAATTGCGACCGATAGAGCACACGCACGCGTACTTCCACCGGCGCACCTGGCGCAGGGCACCCCGTCGAGACAGGGTCGGGAGAGATGGTCACGTTTTGCGGCAAAATGCGAACCCCCGCCCTGTTGACGTTTGCGTTAGTCTCATTCACCACTGCATTGACGATGGCGGAGCGCAGCGCCGCGCGGTTGCTGGATAGACAGGGCGAGCGCGAATAGAGCCGCGCCCCCTCGCGCGAGGCGTTCAGCACGACGCCATAATGTTGGTAGGCGAAGCCAAGATCGACGGCCCCCACCACCAGCGCCAGCATGAGCACGACGATAAAACTCATCTCGATCAAATTGGCGCCGCGTTCTGAACGCCACCGGTTGATCAGCCAATTGAGCCCGGTCACCGAACGATTCAGGCGGACGCCTTTCTCTGTTTCTTCTCTTGCGCCCATAATCACCTCCTGGAGCCGTCAAAGCCGAGAACCTTCAGATGACGATCTGCGAATGTTGCGCTGCCTTCGACGCTACACTGTGAGCGGCCTTCTTCATTGTACGGAAATCCATTTCATGGTCGCTACTGCCAAAAGATCGATCCTGGCGCATGAGCCTACTGCTTTTGGCGTTAGATGCGCCGGCAATGCGCGCTCTGTTTCGCGCGCAGCGCGGAGACGTTTTGTGATCTAACGGCGCATGCGCCCCGGCTCGGTCGGCATGAAGGTCGACGGCTGGATGAAAAGCCCCGCCGCCTCGAGCCGCGCGTAGAATTTGGGACGCACGCCGGTGGGGGTGAAATAGCCCTGCACCTTGCCGTTTTCGACCGTCGTCTGTACAAACTGGAAGATGTCCTGCATGACGATGGTGTCGCCCTCCATGCCCTGCACTTCGGCGATCTGGACGATCTTGCGCGAGCCGTCGGAAAGGCGACCTAGGTGCACGATCAGGTCAAAGGCCGAAGCGATCTGCTCGCGGATGGCTCGCAAGGGCAAGTCCATGCCGGCCATCAACACCATGGTCTCGACGCGGCGCAACGTGTCGCGCGCACTGTTGGAGTGGACGGTGGTCATGGAGCCTTCGTGGCCGGTGTTCATCGCCTGAAGCATGTCGAGCGCCTCGCCGCCGCGCACCTCGCCGACGACGATGCGGTCAGGGCGCATGCGCAACGCATTGATCACGAGCTGACGGATGGTGACGGCGCCCTTGCCTTCCACGTTGGGCGGTCGAGACTCTAGCCGCACGACGTGCGGCTGTTGCAGGCGCAGCTCGGCGGCGTCTTCGATAGTGATGATGCGTTCATCTTCAGGAATGAAGGAGGAAAGCGCATTGAGGATCGTCGTCTTGCCGGTGCCTGTGCCGCCGGAAACGACGATGTTCAACGCAGCTTTGACGCAGGCGCGCAAGAAATCGGCGATGCCCGGCGTCATGGCGCCTTTTTTGATCAATTCATCCGGAGTGAGTGCATGTTTGGGAAACTTGCGGATGCTGATCGCCGGCCCAATCAGGGAAAGGGGCGGGATGATGACGTTGACGCGCGAGCCGTCGGGCAGGCGCGCATCGACCATGGGGCTGCTCTCATCCACGCGACGTCCCAACGGCGTCACGATGCGTTCGACCACCCGCATGACGTCCTCGTTGTCTCGAAATTTGACGTGGGTCAGCTCAAGTTTGCCTCCCCGTTCGACGTAAACCTTTGAAGGGCCGTTCACAAGAATTTCCGTGACTGCGTCGTCGGCCAGCAGCGCTTCCAGCGGCCCCAAGCCCAGAATATCGGCCACCAGTTGGTCGAAGATATCGGCCCGCTCGAGGCGACTCATCGGCAGCCCCAGCTCCGCCAGCGTTTCATTGAAATAGCGCTCTAATGCCTGCCGAACCTCGGCGTTGTCCGTGCGCGTCGCCGTCGGGCTGAGCTCCGTGAGCAGCCGTTGCTGGATGCGGTCGCGCAGCTGCGCATAGGCGGCGTTGGCGCCCGGCCGTTCGCCGGGCAGCCGCCCTGGGCGGGCGCGGCCATCCACGTCGGTGGGGGGCTTCAGATTGAACATCTCTCCCTCCTCTACTTCACCCAAATTGGATCGTATTCAGGCCACGGCACGCGACTGATGTTGGTGGGATTGCGGCCATGCTCGTCCATCACAAAGATCTGCACCAGGCCTTCCCGGTTGGAGAAAAAGACGATCTGCTTACTGTCGGGCGACCAGGACGGATGCTTGTCCCATTCCCAGTCGTTGCGCACCAACGACGCTTGCTCGGAGGCGTCGGGCCGCGTCTTCCAGATGTCATCGCTGCCATGCTCGGTCGTTACGAACGCAATCCAGGCGCCGTCGGGCGACCAGACCGGATCGTAGGCGATGGCGGTAGAGAAGCGCGTGAGCGGGCGCGGCGGCAACTCGCCGAACTGGGAAGTCACTGGCAGATGGAGGAGAATCTGAGGGCGCCCATCGACGTCCCCCGTCGATACGCGGTATTGTCTGTCGGGCGAGAAACGTTCTGACTCGCGCAGCTCCTCGAAGGCCTTGCCGTACAGCTCGAAGCTGCCCAAATATTGGCGGTTGGAGCCGTCGGGGTCCATGACGTAAAAGCCCGGCTGGTCGGGATTGTCCGATTTGAAGATGATGCGGTTGCGGAACACCCGCAGCGGGAGCGAGGTAGCCGTGGGCGTCGGGGTGGCCGTCGGCGGCGTGGGGCCAGGCGTCGGCGTCATCGTCGGCGTCGGCGTCGGTGTCAAGAGCGGGATGACGGTGCTGGCCTTCATGCAGGCGGCCGCAGTGTCCGGCAGCGGCAACTGGCACGCCTGACTGTACATGTCATAGGCATTGATTAGGTCGTTGCCGTTAAAATAAAGGTCGCCTGCCCCGATGTAGGCGATGTAAAGCATCGATGCTGTGACGTCGCTCAGATAGTTTGGACGCTCGGTGTAGACGGAGCGCAACAGGTTGACGGCTTCCAGCCACCGCTGCTGGTCAAACGCCTCTTTGCCGCGCAGGAAATTGGTGACGAGGCGGGCTTCGGTGGTCGCCTCCGGCGCATTGGGCCTGTACTTCAACGCCGCGTTGAAGAAGTCGCGCGCAAGAGGCGCCTCGTCCGGTGCAGGCGGAACTTTTTCCAAAATGCGTCTGCCCTGACTCAGATTCAACGCATAGAGCAACGCAGCAACCTCATCGCGACGATAGTTGATGTCCAGGGTCTGAATTTGCAGCAGGGCGTTGATGGCGTCGAGCTCCATGCCGAGACTGTGCAGCCGCAGCGCCTGCTCCATCAGTGAATCCAACTCTTGTTGATGGCGAATCTTGAGGATGCGACTGTTGACGTCGCGATACCCCGGCGCCCGAAGTTGTAGGGCGCTATACATCGAAAGCGCCAGCTCGCGCAGCCCTGCGTTGTCGGCGGTGACTGCTTCGTTGTAGAGCGCGGCGAGTTTGCGCTGTTGGTCGACCTCGATCAGTCCGGTGTTGGCCTCGGGATGGTCTGGCGCCAATGCCAGCAGCGCCTTGAAGCGTTGCTCCGCCTCGTCAAAATTGCCGGCCGCCAGCGCCGCCTTCGCCTGATTGAGCAGTTGCATCTGCTGGCGTTGTAGCTGCGCGTCGGCGAGCATCGGCAATAGCTGGGCGCGCACCATCCAGACGCCTGCAAAGAGGAGCCCCAGAATGACGAGGAGCATCCCCATGCGCACAAGCATCGCCCGCCAGGGAATGATCCAGCGTTTTTCTTTGACCTGGGTCTTGGCCTCCAGCTGCGCCTTGAACTGTGCATCCTGCAACATTTGGGCGATGCGCGCGTCGCCGGGGTAGCGCGCTTTCAGAGTCTCCAGGGCGCGAATGGCTTTTTCCCATTGTCCAAGGTGAAAGTGGGTGGCCGCCTCCTGGAAGAGCGGATCGTCGTATTCGGTGGAGTTTGCGCCAAATGTCGCAGCCATTTCTGTTTCCTCCTAGCGCGCCATCGCCTGCAGCGATTCCATAATTTGGGGCACGACGGGGCCAAGGATCACGACGAACAGCGCCGGGAAGATGAAGAGCACGAGCACCAGCACGATTTTGACGGTGGCGCTGTGCGCCTGCTCTTCCGCCAGTTGACGCCGCTTTAAACGCATCTGATCCGCCTGCGTGTGCAGCACCTGCGCAATGCTCATGCCCAGCATGTTCGACTGAATCAGCACCGCCACGAAGGTGCGCAGCTCATCGACCTGCGTGCGTTCAGCCATATGGCGCAGCGCCTCGTTGCGCGACACGCCGACGCGCATCTCGCTGACGACGCGGCGAAATTCCTGCGACAGGGCGTTGTCCCACTGCTCCCCCACGCGCAGCATCGCCGACTCGAACGCCAGTCCGGCTTCGACGCCGATCGTGAGCATATCGAGCGCATCGGGCAGGGCGCGACGAATTTCGACTTTGCGCTTTTTGATGCGCTGATTGAGCCAGAGCTTGGGCGCCATGAAGCCGATGAAGAGTGCGATGAAGGCGTTGCGCAGTGCGACGAAGAGCGGCTCGCTGTGGCCGGCCACCAAAAAATAGAGGGCGCCGGCGCCGACGCCTAGAACTACGCGCAGCCCGACATAGTCGACCGCACTCAGGCCGCCCGGATTGCCCGCCTGGATCAGCGCCGTGTTGATCTTTTCGAGGTTGTGCTGGGGCATCATCTCTGCCACGCGCAGGCTGATGCGGCGGAAGAGCGGCAAGATCATCCGTCTGACGAATGGCTGGTGCAGCTCCTCGTCAACGAGTCGTCTGGGGTCGACCATGCTTTCCATGCGCTCGGTCACGGCGCGCGACGCACCGGCTGGCGAAAGCGCCATCCAGACGGCGATCACCGTCGCCGCCACCAACAGGCCAAAGAGCATGGGCGCCATCGTTCCACCGATCAGACCGAGAGCTATATCAAGAGCCATATCGTCGACCTCGCGCTACACCTTGATATCCACGATTTTGCGAATAATCAGAAAGCCGATGGCGATCATGCCGCCGGCGATGAGCGGCAGAACGCGCGGCCAGCCCGGCTCAAAGAAAGGATTGAAATAGCCGGGGCTGATAAACGAAAGCGCCACCGCCAGAAAAATAGGCAGGCCAGCCAGCACGTTGCCGGTCATGCGCTGTTGAGCGGTCAACACCTGCACCTCGCGTAGGATGCGCACGCGCTCGCGAATCGTGCTGCTGATATTTTCCAGGATGGTGGAGAGGTTGCCGCCCATTTCATACTGCACGGTGATGGCGGTCACCACCAGGTTGAAGTCATCGCTCTCTACGCGCTCGGCCATCAGCTGCAACGCCTTTTGCAGCGGAAGCCCCAGGCTCATCGAGCGAATCACGCGTTGGAACTCGGTCGCCGCCGGTTCAGGAATCTCGCGGGCCAACAGTTCGATCGCCTGCGACATGCCGTAGCCGGCGCGCAGCGAACCGACCAGCAGCGTCAACACGTCGGGCAACTGGGCGGCGAACGCCTGCTTGCGTTTGGCCTGGCGATGTTTCATATAAAAGAACGGGATGAAGCAGAAGACGCCGGCGATCATCGCCCCCACCAGCGGCCCGCCGCGCAGTGCGCCGATTACAAAGCCTGCAGCGCACAATCCCAACAACAGCGCCGTAAATTCGCCCACCGTCAGCGGCACGTTGGCGCGCAGCAACAGCGCCTGCCATTTCGCGGCCAGGCCGAAACCTTGCGCCAACCGCTCCAAAATGCGAAAACGCTCCGGCCGCTCTTCTTGCTGGCGACCGCCGCTGCGGATATAGTCGGTCAGGCCATACTCGCGCAGGCGCTCTTCGACGGGGTCTTTGCTCGGCATCAACTGCCGGATCGACATGAAGAGGCTGAAGATGGCGAGCCCCACCAGGATAGCGACGATGGCTTCTCCAGACATGGTTCACCTCGCAGCGCCTGCTGAACTGAAACGGCGGAACATGCGGCTCAAAGGGTTCGACGATGGCTGCGCAGGCGCCTCGACCGAATGATCCGTTTTTGCGGCCTGTTTCGTCGTGCCCGCCACGAACATGGCGGCAAATTCGTCAACGGCGCGCGCCACTGCGCTGCGTCGATGGCTGAGATAAAGCGGCACCCCGCGGTTGATGCTGAGGCTGACCAGCGGCTGGTCGTCGGGAATGGTGTGGCGGATGTGAACGTGCAGCCGCGCTTCGATGTCGTCCTTGGAGACGCCGCCGTTGATACCGGCGCGGTTGAGGACGATCCAGACCCGTTCTTCCGGATAGCCGCGCGCCACCAATTGATCCAGCAGCAGTCGCGCATTGCGCAGACAGACCAACTCCGGCAGCACGGTCATGACGACGTAGTCGGCGCTGTCCAGAAAGGCGTAGCCGCTGTCGTCGAGCAGCGCGCCGAGGTCGATGACCACCCAGTCGAACATAAGACGTAGCTGCGAGACGATCTGCTCTACCTGCGGCAGGCTGATCTCCAGCGCGCCGTAGAGAGGGGGCGGCGCCAGCAGCACCTGCAACCCTGACGTATGCCGGGCAAGCACGCTCGCCACCAGATCCTTGTCCAGCCGCGAGGCGCGCGCCAGCAGCGTGCTGATGTCCCGCTCCCCTTCCAGGTTGAGCACGACGTCGAGGGCGGGGGCCGAATAGTCGGCGTCGACCATCACGACGCTCTGGCCCGTCTGCTCCAGGATCGCCAGCGAAGTGTTGACGGCCATCATGGTGCGGCCGGTGCCGCCCTTGGGGCCGATAAAGACGACCACCTTGCCGACGCGGATCATCTGGCCGACCGGCTCTTCGGGCACGCGATTTTCGGTCAGCAACTGATGCACCGTGCTCCAGAACTCCTCGGCCATCAGCGGCTTGGTCACGAAGCCGCGCGCGCCGCTGAGCACTGCCTGCCGCGCCACCGCCATGCCGTGCTCGTCCACGATCACGACGACCACGGCATTGGGCACGGCCAGCACCATCTGGCGCACCACGTGGGGCGCCGGCGCGCCGTGCAGGTCGTCATCGATCAGGACCAGATGAGGAAGCAGGTCCTCGGCCCGCCGCGGGGCCAGCTCCGGCTGCGTAACCCAGAAGATGCGATGCTCGCCCGCATATTGGGTCAGGATGGTGTCCACCTGTTCGCGCAGCAGCTCGGATTCGGAGACCAGCATCACGCGCAGCGTGTCGCCTGGACTGATCCTTGCCACGTTATGCCCCCTCTGTTTGTTGCGTGTCGCGTGTTGCGTATTCAGCGTTTTGCGTTCTGGGTGGGTAACCGCTTATGCACCCTGGGCTGTGCAACCTGCACCACGAAATACGCGCCACGGAACATGCACCACGAAACACGATTCCCACCTCTATCGTCCCGGCCCGGTCGGGATGCTGTAGCGGTTGATGAGATAGTCGACGTCCACCGGCGCCACCTCAAAGGGGCGTTCGACGCCGGGCGCGCGCAACACAATGTCGAGCACGCCGCCAGCGTCGATCAGATATTTCAACGTCAGTGCGTCCTGCGGCGCCAGCGTCACCAGCAGCGAGTCGGGCCGCACCGCAGCCGGCGCCGCTTGCTCGGGCGCAGAAGCATCCAGCGGACGGATGCCGCCCACCATCTCCACGATGGTGACGTTCTGGAGAACGGCAAAGGTGGCCTGCTGTTCCTTGTCCTCCTCCGTCGCAGCGCCGATGCCGCGATTTTCCGGGAAAGGAAGCGAATAGAGAATGTCAACGCGGTCACCCGGCTTGAGCACGCCGACGCGACTCATCAGGTCCTGGGCCGGGATCGCCATCAGCACCTGATCCTGACTGAGAAAAAGGGCGCTGCGTCCGTCTGCCGTGCGCACGTTGGGATCGACCAGCTTCTGAATCAGTATAGGCTCGCCGCTGTAGAGGGGGACCAGCGTGAGCTTGCCGACGGCGGCATCAATGCTGTCGAGCGCGCCTTCCGGCGCCGAACCCGCCGGCAATTCGATCAGCGTGAGGTCTTCCTGTGTGAGCAACGTGCGCGGCTGGAGGGGGCGGCTCGCCGCCACAACGGGAACGGTCGGCACCGACACCTTAGACGCGACGGGCGCAGCGGCGACGCGAGTCAAGGTGGAATAGGCGACGAAACCGGCCAGCACCGCCAGGATCACGCCGGCGAGAAACCAGATGAACCCTCTGAGTCGAGACATACTTTTCTTCCACCCTTTCGGTTGGCGAGGCGCACTCTTCATCCGCAGCGCCTCGCCGGTCTTCCCGTAGTTTTGTGCGCCGGAGCGCTGCAGCGCGCCGAAGGCAGCGACCCACGAGCGCGCCGCAGGTTTTCAACTTGCGGTGGCTACACTGCGCAGAGCGACCCTGGCGAGTTGTAGCCGTGCGTCTCGTGCGGTCGTTGCCGCCAGCGTCACCCCTCACGGCGCATGGTGGACGCAGCGGACAACATGACGAAACCTCGCCCTCCCAACGTCTCGATCATCATGCGCGTGAGCAGGTCGGCGCGATAGCGCACCTCGACGCGCACGGCGTCGGCGTTCGGCCGCGTGACGGAGACCGTGATGTTTTCGTTCACCAGGCCCGCCGTCAGGCGACGCGCCGCCTGCACCGCCTGTGCGTCGATGCACGCAAGGGGACAACCCGCCGACGGCGCCGCCACCGCCGCCCGCGCACCCTCACGCGCTGCGTTCGAGATCGTGACGTAGCTGAAAAACAGCAGGCTTATTTCGATAAATCCGATGACCAGAAATAGAAAGAGGGGCAGGATCAGGGCGTATTCCACCAAATCCTGTCCTCTTTCCTGGCCAGCGCGAGGTTTCATATTCACCTCTTTTGGCCTGTTACGGGTCGCCCTCTCAACGGTGGCGGTCTCTCATGCACTCGTGATCTACATTCAGATTCCTGTTTGAGGTTAGTTTCTACCTGCTGCGTCTGCGACGGCGCCGGCAAGGGTCTCCCACATGCCCTGGATCGATCCACCCAACGCTATCAAGGCCCCGACGGCCGCCAACGCCAGCAGACCGGCGATCAACGCATACTCGATGAGGTCCTGCCCTTCTTCCCGTTCAAGGTACGACTTGAGAATCAGATAGTAGTACGTAATCATTTGTGCTCCTCCTGTTGAGCGATTGACTGAGATTGACCCAATGACTGTTTATTCTGCGAAGCGCCTTTGCACCGGAGGCGCATCACATACGTTCTACACGGCGTCCGGCGGCGGCTCGATGCAGGAGTGCGACGGTGAAGCAGAAGAGCGGGGGATCGGCCTGCGTGCGCCGGAACGTCCATCTACGTTCTAGCCAAGATGGTACTTGGTTCGGCTGCAAAAGCCATCGGCCTATTGGTCGAAGTTGTTGGGGAAGGGCGTCGGTCAATTGCTGGCAAAAATGGAGGGGTGGAGTTGGCGGTCAGTCGTAGGGTGCGTCACTTGTCAGAGGAATATTGCAATGGGACGGGCGCCCTCAAATCCTGGACATTGAGTTGAAGGCGTCGGACGCCCTGCCATTCGTTGACCTCAAGCTGAAAGGCAACGTCGATGCGGCTGCCTTCGCCGAGATGTTGCGCCCATTCGCCCTGATGGAAGGCGACGGCGTCGTAGACGAGCCCGTTGTTGCCGTCGTCGAGAACCATACGCAGATGTTTGTCGTTGCCCACCGTGCGCGCGCTGCGCACGCGCACGGAAGGCGCCATCAACGTCACCGGCGGGTTCTCCTGTCCGGTCGGCTCGAGGCGGGCGAGCTGCTCGGCCAGCCCCCAGGTGATCTGCGAAAGCGGCGTCACTGCGTCGATCCAAAGCGTGGGGCGCAGCAGGCTCCGATCGGAGAGGCGTTCCGCTGCCAGCGCTTCCAAGGCCTCGCACAGGGCCGGCTCGTGCATGCGCTTGACAGTGAAGCCAGCGGCGAGCGGATGGCCGCCGTGACGCACGAGGAGATGCGCCACCTCGTCGAGCGCCTGACTGACGTCGAACTCCGGGATGCTGCGCACGCTGCCGCGCACCTCCTCGGCGTCGCGACGCATCACCACCGCCGGACGATAGTAGCGTTCGGTCAGTCGGCCGGCCACCAGCCCGACGACACCGTGCTCGAACGCCTCGCCGCCCACGATCAGGATGGGCGGGTCCTGCGCCAGGCGTTCGGCGAGCTGCTGCTCCGCTTCTGCCTGGGCGGCTTCGGTGAGCGCGCGTCGGCGCTCGTTGAGGGCGTTGAGCGCGTCGGCCAGCTGATGCGCCTCGTTGGGGTCGCGGGTGCGCAGCAGCCGATAGGCCAAGCGGGCGTCGCCCAGCCGGCCGGCGGCGTTGAGGCGCGGGGCCAGCCGAAAGGAAATCGCCGTTGCATCCACCAGCCCTTTGTGCAAGCCGGCCTGCAACATCAGAGCCTCCAGGCCGGGGCGCGGGGCGGCGTTGAGGCTCTCCAGCCCGCGGCGCACTAGGCTGCGATTTTCGTCCAGCAGCGGCATCATGTCCGCCACCGTGCCGAGCGCCACGAGATCGAGCAGGCTGGCCTCCACCTCGGGAACCTGATCGGGCGAAAGGGGCGACCACCGTTCATGTGCGGCGGCGCGCAGCACGGCCTGCGCCAGCCGAAAGGCGACGCCGGCGCCTGCCAGCCGTTTGAAGGAGGTGGGGCAGTCGGGTCGCCGTGGGTTGATCACCGCCAGCGCGGGCGGCAGCTCTTTGCCCACCGAGTGGTGATCGCTCACGATCACGTCCAGGCCGTGCTCGACGGCGCAGGCCACCTCGGCAAGGGAGCGAACGCCGCAGTCGACCGTGATCAAGAGCTGCGCCTGCCCGGCGATACGTATGACGGCGTCGCGGTTGAGGCCATAGCCCTCGTCGACGCGGTCGGGGATATAGGGGCCGACGCGACCGCCAAGCGCCTGCAAGGCAGTGACCAGCAGCGCCGTGGAGGCGACGCCGTCCACGTCGAAGTCGCCGTAGACGCAGATGGTCTCCTGTTTCTCCAGCGCTCTCAAGATGCGTTGCACGGCTTTGGGCATGTCGCGCAGCTTGTAGGGGTTTTCCACTGCAGCCTGCCCACCGTTGAGAAAGGCGTTCACCTCGGCGGGAGTGCGCAAGCCGCGATTGTAGAGCGCCTGCGCCAGGATCGGGTGCTCCGGCGTGGCGTTCAAAAAGGCGTCGGGCGCCGCAGGCGCAATCTTCCAGTGTGCTTCTCGGCGCGGCATGGTATGATTATACTGTTGTGAGGAATTTGCCCCAAGCAGAGGGCTTTTCAGGAGCCGCCCATGTCAGCGTCCGCCGTCCATCCTTCCTATCTCGTCAATCAATACGCCGCGCCGGACAAGTTGCGCATCCGCCAGGAGGCGCATGCACTCTACAGCGAACGCCCGAACGACTTTTTCGATTGGGCGTTGGCGCGGTTCGAGCTTCGCCCTGGCCTAACCGTGGCCGACGTCGGCTGTGGCCCGGGCGCCTATCATGGCCGACTTCACGCTGAGGGCTGTCGCGTGATTGCGCTTGATAGCTCCTACGGCATGGCGGAGGCGGCGCGCCGTCAGGCGATGCAGGAGAGGCTCGACGCGCTGGCGCTCCAGGCGGATGCCCAGGCGCTGCCGCTGGCCGATGCGAGTGTAGACCGCGTGATGGCGAACCACATGCTCTATCACGTTCTGGATCAGACGACGGCGTTGGCGGAAATGCGCCGCGTGCTCAAGGTGGGCGGCCTTGTGATGTTGGCGACCAATGCTGCGGACGCCGGCGCTCTGTTTCACAAAGCGCATTGCGAGGCTGCACTGGCCCTCGGTTATACGCCCGCTCCCTATGTGACGGAACGCTTTCATCTGGGGCATCTGGAGCTGGTGCGCCGGTTTTTCCCAGATGCAGAGGTGCATGTGCGCAGCGACGCCTTTCTCTTTCCCTCGTTGAGCGCAGCGTTGCGCTATTATGCCAGCGCCCACATCGACGCGCTGGAAGATCGCCCTGAGGACGGCAGCCATGCTGCGCGCCTGTTGCCGATGGTGGCGGAGCGGCTGCGTCGCCATTTGGATGCACAGGGTCGGCTGCGCGTGCCCAAGGACGCCGGCTGTTTTATCGGCAGGAAAAAACTATGAAAGAGAGATGGAGAAAGACAGGCCAATCATGAGCGATGCTCTGGAGCGCTTGCGCCGGTTGGCGGGATTGCGCCCTCAAAAGAGCCGGACAGAGCTGACCTACGTTCCGGCCGATGCGGACGGCGGGCCGCGCGCCGTTCCGTCTCGGGCTGTGCAGGGGCGGCTAGAGGAGCCGGCGCCCGGTCAGGAGGTTGAAACCGCCGTCGGTCGCTGCTATGTCGTGACGACCGCTCTTCCGCTTGACGGGGAGCGAGGATGCGAGCGGTTGGCGAACGCGCTCGATGCGCCTCCCGTTGCATTGGCGCTCCTGCATCCAGAATTTCGGCTCAGCGGCGACCTGCGCTTCGCCGACGCTGCCTTTCTCGACGCCGAAACGACAGGGCTGGGCGCCGGCGTCTATGCGTTCATGGTGGGGGTCGGGACATTTGAATCTTGGAAGCGCGCAGCGATCGCTGCAGATGGCGGCGGTGAAGACGCGTCGTCTGCGCCCACGCACTTTGTGGTTCGACAATTTTTTATGCGTCATCCTGGAGAAGAGGCAGCATTGCTTGCTGCTGTGGCCGAACGGATCGAGCCGAAACGATGGGTGGTGACCTTCAACGGCCGCAGTTTTGACCTGCCCTTGCTGCGCAGTCGCTATCGTCAGCATCTGGCCTTCTTGCTCACGCACGCTTACTGCGCCTCTCGGCTGGAGGAGGGGCAGCCGCATCTCGACCTTCTGCCTCCGGCGCGGCGTCTCTGGCGGCGGCGGTTGCAGAGCTGCCGTCTTATTCATCTGGAGCAGCGCATTCTGGGCGTCGAACGCAGCGAGGAGGATGTGCCGGGCGCGTTGATTCCGGCGCTTTACCTGGAGTATCTGCGCAGCGGCCAGGCAGGCGAGATGCGCCGCGTCTTTTATCACAATCGGGAGGACATCGTTTCGATAGCGGCGCTGGCGAGCCATCTTGCGCGAGCGTACGCCTCGGAGCTGACGCAACCCGATGCGCTGGCAGCGGAGGATTTGTTCTCGCTAGGGCTGTGCCACGAACGTCAGGGGGCGACATCGTTGGCGGAGCGCGCCTATCGCCTCGCTTTGGAGACTGCGGCCACGGATTCCCTGCGTAACGAGGTCTTTGCGCATTGGTCGGCGCTGCTGAAGCGTCAGGCGCGTTGGGAGGAGGCGGCGCAGCTATGGCAGCGTTGGCTCACCACCGTCAACGGTGCAGACGTTACGCCGTTTATCGAGCTGGCCAAATATCACGAATGGCGAACGCGCGACCTGGAGCAGGCCGAGATGTGGGCGGCCTGGGGCTTGCACACGGTGGAGGCGCTGCCGGTGCACCGAAGGTTGCCGGAACAGCGCGCCGACCTCCAGCGTCGGCTCCGGCGCATTCAGAGTAAACGGGGCGTTCAAGACAAACAAAAAGATGCAAAGCCGGCGCGTCTGTG
>CALFWA010000098.1 GCA_937928035.1 uncultured Caldilinea sp.
CAACGCCCTCTTCAGCAAGCGCAGTCAAGCGATCGAGACACCCGGCCTGCTCGACGACCCGAATTTTGCGCCGTCGGTCGATGCAGGCGGTGAGACGCCGGACGCATCCGGCGCCTCCTCTTCGACGAATGGCTGACGGGGAGCCTGGCTCCGCAGCAAAATATTTTTCCTCAAAAGGAGACAACTATGGCAAGAGTCATCGACGTCATCGAAGCGCCCAATCAGGGGCCGAACGACATGGTGGTGCGCGTCCCGGAGGTCGGCTCCGGCGACTTCCGGCTGGGAAGCCAGGTGATTGTACGCGAAAGCCAGACCGCCGTCTTCTATCGCGACGGCAAATCGCTGGACGTCTTCGGGCCAGGCCGTCACACGATCACGACCGCCAACTTGCCGATCCTCAGCTCAATGATGAACTTCTTCACCGGCGGCAACAACATCTTCACCGCCGAAGTGTACTTCGTCAACATGCGCGAGTTCACCGACCTCAAGTGGGGAACGCCGCAACCCATCAGCCTGCGCGACAGCGAGCTGGGTTTTGCACGCGTGCGCGGCTTTGGCCAATACACCATCCAGATCGCCGAACCCAAGCGCTTCGTCGATCAGATCGTTGGCACACAAGGGCTGTATCGCACCGGCCAGATCGAGGACTACCTGCGCAACACGATCGTCAGCACCCTTACCGACGTCTTGGGCGAGAACATGAAGAGCATCTTCGATCTGCCCGCCTTGACGGATGAGCTGAGCGCCGCCATTCGCGCCAAGGCCGCCCCTGCGTTCGAGGCGATGGGCATCAAACTCAAACAGTTGATGGTCGTCTCGCTCACGCCCACCGAAGAGACCGCCAAAGCCATCGACGAGCGCGCGGCTATGGGCGCCATCGGCAACATGGACGCCTACTTGAAGTTCAAGGCTGCGCGCGCCATGGGCGACGCCGCAGTCAGTCCAGCGGGCGGCGGCGCATCTGAAGGCGTTGGCCTGGGCGCCGGACTTGGATTGGGCGCAGGCATGGCTGGCATGATCATGCAGTCGATGCAGACGCCCTCCCAGCCCGCCGCCTCGCCTGCGCCGTCGTCATCGGCGGCGACGCCCTCCGTCATGACGCTGGAGGAAGCCGCCGCTTACCTCAAAGTTTCCGTGGCGGATGTCGAGGCGGCTATCAACGCCGGCGAGCTGAAGGCGCGCAAGATCGGCAATCAGTACCGCATCTCAAAAGAGGCGATCGACGCCTTCCTGGCGGGCTGAGGAGGCGAGGTCTTTCCATTCTCCAGGCAACCCCTGGAAGGGTTTTTATGGCGCTTGATGCGACGAGACGACTTGATGCGACGAGACGAGAAGACAATCGAGTGCGCGGCTGGGAGGTTGCCCTGGCGCTCGTCGTGCTGGCGGCCTGTTTGCTCGGCGGGCTGGCGTTGGCGGAGCAGCGAGCGCCCGGCCCTGTGGTCGGCGTGCTGCAATTTGCCACACCTATCAACTTTGCGACCGCCGATCAACTCGTGAGGCTCATGGAAGCCGCGCAGCGCGATCCGTCCGTCGCCGGCGTGGTGCTGGAGATCTCCAGCCCGGGCGGGTACGCCACCAGCAGCGAAACGGCCTATTACACCCTGCTGAACTTCCGCAAACACAAGCCGCTGGTTGTCGTCGTCAACGGATTGGCGGCCAGCGGCGGCTATTACATGGCGGCCGCCGGCAACCGCATCTACGCCTCGCCGAGCAGTTACGTCGGCAACGTGGGCACGCGCGGCAGCCGCCCCACCGATCCAACGCTGGCGCCCGATGAGATGACCAGCGGCCCCTACAAGTTGGAAGGAGGCAGCCGCTTCGAGCAGATCCGCCAGCTCGATCTGGTGCGCAACGCCTTTCTCAACAACGTCGTCACGCAACGCACCCACGCCGAAGTCAATCCACTGAAGATCAGTGCGGCGGAGATCGCGGAGGCGCGCATCTACCTGGGCAGCGAGGCGTTGGCGTTGGGGCTGATCGACGGCGAAGGCAGCCGCATCGAGGGCGTCGAGGCCGTGGCCGAGCTGGCCGGGCTGGAGCATTATCGCATCGTCGATCTGCCCGCCTATCTGAATCTGGAACCTGTTGCAACCTCCGGCGATCTCTTCAGCGCAGCGCAATCGTTGCTGGCGGAAGCGCCTCCCGGCGCAGTTTTGATGCTGGATTCTCGCATCCCCTTCCCGGAGAGCGCGCCCGCAGCCGGTTGGGAGCATCTGCGCAAGCCGCGCCCAGGCGTAGAGGCGCTATGGTCAGACAGGCCATGAGCTGCACAGGTGGAGTCGCCCCATGAGACGAAGCGCATTCTGGCTGCTGACCTTCCTCGTTAGTCTGCTGTTGCTGATCGGCCCCACCGCCTGGCGCTACCTGGAAAGTCGATCTCCGGCTGGCAACTACACGCCGCCGGAAATTCCCACCGCCTTCATCGCTGCAACGCCCATTCCGACGCCAACCCCGGCGCCGGCGCCGGTCGCCGGAGAGTTCCCGGAAACGCCGATCAAACGCGGGCCGGTCATAGTCGACCTGGCGCACTACTCCGCCATCCGCCGCGATCGCTTCCAGCCGTTGGCCGGCGCCCTGGCGGCGCGCGGCGTCGATCTGCGCTTCTGGCTGCCCACCGTCCCACTCGAAAGCGTGCGCTCTTTCATCGAATTTCCCGACCAATCCGAAGCGTTGCAGAAAATTTTGGCCGACGCCAGCGCTTTGGTGGTCGTCAGCCCTTACTTCCTCTACAGCGAAAAAGAAGTCCAGGCTGTCGAGCGCTTCCTGGCCGACGGCGGGCGGCTGCTCGTCATCAGCGATCCTGACATCGAAAGCGACGCCGCGCGCGACACCAACAGCCTGGCGAACGCCTTCAATATCGTCTTTCACGAGGACTACCTCTACGACACCGTCGACAACGACGCCAACTACATCTTTTTCTTTCAGGGCGACTATTTCGACCAGGCGGCGGGGTTGAAGGGCAGCCGCATCGCCTCTTACGGCGGACGCAGCATCGGCGGCGCCGTGACGCCCCAGGCGCGCAGCGCTTCCACCACGCTCAGCAGCCTGCGCATCGGCCAGAGCAACTTCACGACGGTCGCCATCGGCGGCGCGCCGGCCACCGACACCGCCGGTCGCGTGCTGGCGCTCAGCGATTTCGACGTGCTGACCGATCCTTATGTGACGCGGCACGATAATCGGCGCATGCTCGAATTTGTCGCCGATTTTCTCGCCGGCGGCGCACGCATCCAGACGATCGCCGATTTTCCCGCCTTCTTCGGAAAGATGGTGGCCCTGATCGTCGACAGCAGCGATCCGGTCGGCGCGCAGGCGATTGCAAAGGCGGCCGAACTGCAGCGTCTGCTGGAGCTTTCAGGCCGCTCCTTGCAGTTGGGCGCCACGCGCTGGCTGACCGACAGCGCAGCGGGCGACGCCGATCTGCTCTACGTGGCCCGCTATCAAGACGCCGACCGCTCCACTACGCTGCTTGCGGACATCGGCTTTACACTCGAAGAGCGGGTCATCACCCCCACGGTCGGCGCGCCGCTTCCCACGCCGACCGTCACTGCCACACCTGAACAGGAGCCTTTCCCCGTACTGCCTCCAGAGGACAAGACGTCGCCGACGCCGGAAGGGACGCCGGAGCTTCCTCCGTTGACGCCCGCCCCCGATGCGCCGCCAACGCCGACGCCGGTCTCCACCCCGCTCACGCTGACCACTGCGCCTGACGTCGGAAGAAGCGCCGGGGACGCCCTGATGCAGGCGCCAACGCTCGACGCAACGCCGACGCCGACAGAGGAGCCGACAGCTTCGCCCGACGAGGCCGGCGAGACAAGCGGTCCGGCGGATGCAGACGCCACCGCCTCGCCGGAGCCCCCGAACGCACAGACGACGCCAGAGGCGACGCCGTCCCCTGAACCGACGCCTACGCTTCAGCTTTTCCTCGTGCGCGAGGACGGCATCCAGTTGCTGGCGGAGGAGACGCAGCTCTTCATCCAACGCATCGAAGAAGACAGCCGAAAGATCGTGGCCGTGCTCGGCGCCAATGCCGGTGCCATCGAGGCTGGGTTGACGCGCCTGCTCAACCGCGATTTTTCCGGGTGCCTGATCCAGAACGAGCTGGTGATCTGCCCCTATCGGAAGGAGGTGGGAGCCACGCGCGGCGCCGCTGCACCCACTCCCATTCCTGCAAGCGCAGCGCGCCCCGCACCTGCTGCACCGAGCGCGGAGGAGAGCGGCGACGTTCTGGTTGTGGACGACAATCGCAACGCAGGCGAGGGGGAAAGCGGCGAAGCGGAGCTATACGCAGCGCTGCTCTCTCGCGCAGGCTATGCGGTCACGCTCTGGTCGACCCGCGAGCGGGGCTATCCGACGCCGAACACGCTCCTCTCGTTTCGTTGGGTGATCTGGAGCGACGCGCTTTATGAACGCAGCGGGGTGCGCAGCGAGGCGCTGCAAGCCATCGGTGCCGTCATCAACAACGGCGGCAAGGCGACCATCAGCAGCCGCATGCCCTTCTTCGGCGTCGGCGCCGAGCCTCCCTCGCCGATCGCCGACGTCATCGTCGACCCGGCTGCGTCGGAGCTGGTGCAGGGGCTGCCGACCGAGCCGATTGCGCTGCCAGAGGGGTTGCCTCCTATCGTCCCGCTCACCCGCAATCCGGAGCAGACGACCAACGCCACGATTGCCCTGCGTCGCGGTCCGGCCAGCGCCGCCGCCGAAGCGCCCGTGATGATGCTCTTCACCGACGCCGCCGACGACGAGCCGAAGGGAGCCAAACTGCTGATCTTCGGCATGTCGATCGCCTGGCTGCCGGACGACGTCGCCGAGCAGCTGGTTAAAAACATGGCACAGGTGATGCTGACGGAGGCGGGGCCATAGATTCTCTCATCAGCAGAGAGCGCCGAATGGCGGAATTGAACAATGGAAGTTGCGCAGTCGAACCCGGACCATCCATAGAGCGGATTGAACAAATGGGCGGCAGTGACGGTAGGTGCGTCTCTCAGCCGCACTTTTGGTCACCCTTCCTCCAACACACCCTTCCATGAGGTCGGTGCGGCTCTCAACCGCACGTTCTGGGCGCCCTCTTCCTTCAGCACGCCTCTCCATGACGTTAGTGCGGCGCTCAGATGCGCGTTCTGGGTGAACTGCAAGGTTTTGGGAAATGCGAGGCAGCGCAGCTCGTGGCTACGCCGCACATGCACATCATCATCTCCGGCGCGACATCTCGACCCGCTCGGAGCCTCCGACAGGAAGCCAAACCTACAGTTGGATGGCGCTTCCCCTTATGGTAAACTGTTGTCCAGAGCCATCCTTCAACATCGAGCAAAACAACGGTTTCCATGTCTCTGGCCTACGCAAACTTCGACCTTCTCGCCGACCCGCTTTCAGAATCAACCTATCGCATTCGCGTCATTGCCTCGCCGGCCGGACAGGCGCAGACGACATGGGCGCTGACGCCGGAGCTGGAAGTCATCGCCGCTGAGGTCGCTGCAGGGCTGAATGTGGAACGGATGGACGCAGACCAGGCGAAGCGGTGGGGAAGCGCGCTCTATGCAGCGCTCTTTCACGGCGAGGTTGAAACTTGCCTGCGCCGCAGCCTGGACGCCGCCCAGCGCGCGGGACGCCACCTGCGCCTTCGCCTCAACCTGACCGACGCACCGGCGCTTGCCTCGTTGCCCTGGGAGCTTCTCTATTCGCCTACGCTGGAGCGTCATCTGGCGCTCTCAAACCGCACGCCTATCGTGCGCTATCTGGCGCTCGGCGAAGCGGAGCCGCGCCTCGCCGTTGAGCCGCCGCTGCATCTCCTCTGCGTGCTGGCCGATCCCTCCGACCTGACCCCGAGGCTGGATGTGGAGCGAGAATGGCGCATCATTCAAGAGGCGGTGACGTCGCCGGTGAAGGCCGGCGCGCTGAAGGTGGAGCAGCTCTCTGCGCCGACACTGGCCGGGCTGCGCAGCGCTCTGCGCCGCAACACCGTTCATCTGTTGCACTTCGTTGGGCACGGCTGGTTCGACGCCGCCGGCGATCGGGCAGGGCTGGTGCTGGAGGATGAAGCAGGCCGGGCGGCTCTCGTCGACGCAGAAACGCTGGGCGTGCTCTTGGAAGGCCACCGCTCGCTGCATTTGGTCTTTCTCAACGCCTGTGAAGGTGCGCGCAGCGAGGATCGCAACGCATTTCAGGGGACGGCGCAGCATTTGGTGCGCATCGGCGTCCCTATTGTGATCGCGATGCAGGCCGCCATCGGCAACGAGCGGGCGCTGGCGCTGGCGCAGGAGTTCTATCGTGCGCTGACCGATGGCTACCCTGTCGAAGCCGCCGTCACCGAAGCACGCAAGGCGCTTTTCGATGCACACCTCTCGCCCGATTGGGCGACGCCGGTGCTCTTCACCCGCAGCACCGAGCCTCTTCCGGCGCTCAAAGCGCAGGAAGAGAGCGCAGCCGCCGCGCCGACCGTTGCAACGCCTGCGGAGCGATTGATGTTTGAGCCGGAGACGGTGACGATCCCGGCGGGCACTTTCTGGATGGGCGACGTTGATGCGCCAGCGGAATGGCGCCGCCACGAGGTTGCGCTGCCCGCCTACGCCATCGGCAAATACCCGGTCACCAACCAGCAGTACGCCGTCTTTGCGCAACGCTTTCCGCAACACCGGCCCCGAGGAGTCAACTGGTTTTTCACCACGCCGCCGGCGGATCGCCTTGACCATCCCGTGACGGGCGTCTCCTGGCACGACGCCGTCGCCTATTGCGCCTGGCTTGCGCAACAGACGGGGCGGCGCTATCGGCTTCCTAACGAGGCGGAATGGGAGAAAGCTGCGCGCGGGGTCGATGGCCGCACCTATCCCTGGGGCGAAGCGCCGCCGACGCCTGCGTTGTGCAACGTCGCTGGCGATCGCACGCGCGCAGTCACCGCCTCGTCGGTGGGGTGCAGCCCTTACGGAGTCTGCGATCTAGCTGGCAATGTGCGAGAATGGACGACGACGCGGTGGGGAGAGGATGCGCGGCGGGCGACGTTCACCTATCCATACCGCCTCGATGCGCGGGAAGCGCCAGGCGAACGCGCCAATGAGCTAAGAATCTGTCGCGGGGGAGCTTATGACGACCCGTCGACGTTGTTGAAGTGCAGCGCTCGAACCATTGTCCACTCCGACGCGCGACTGCCCACGGTGGGCTTTCGCGTCGCCTGTGATCTCTGAAGCCGCCTTGCGGAGAGTTGCGATGCCCGGCGCCATTGCGTGGAATTACATTGCAGAGCAGATCAATCGCAAGAAATGCACGCCTGTGGTGAGCGACCAGCTGATCCTGGAGACGCTCTTTCCACGACGCGCACTTTCTACGGAATGGGCGCGCTCCAGCCAATATCCGCTGGCGGACACTTCGCTGGCGCTGGTGGCGCAATACCTCAGCGTCACCTACCGCGACGCCTACCGCGCCAAAACCGAGTATCTCCAGTTTCTCACCCAGCGCTATCTGGAAGCCGCCGAACAGGATGCAAACCTCAACCGCGCGCTGCTCGACCAGGTGCGCCGCGAGCGCGGCCTCAGCTTTTCCCGCCTGATCGGCGAGCGACTTGGCTATCCGGCGCCGGGCGACATGGAAAACCCGCTCAACCTGCTGGCGGCCTTCGACATGCCGATCTTTCTGACCACCAGCCCTCATCTGCTGCTGGAGACTGCCCTGCGCAACTTGAACAAGCGCCCGCGCACCGAAGTCTATCTTTGGCACCCTTCGCTAGAGGCCATCATCCCGCCGGAATTTCATCCTGACCCCGATTTTCAACCGACGGTGGATGAGCCGCTCGTCTATCACCTGCATGGGTTGGACGAATTTCCCGACTCGCTGGTGCTTTCCGAGGAAGATCACTTCGATTTCATCGGCAACATCATCCACGACTTCCGCGAGATCGGCAAGATGCCCAACGCCGTGCGCAACGCCATCTCGAGCACGATCTTAATCCTCCTCGGCTACAACATGCAGTCGTGGGAGATGCGCATCATCTTGCAAGAGCTCATCCGCGACCAGCCGCGGCGTCCCCGCAGCGTCGCCATTCAGCTCGACCCGCGCCATCTGCCGGACATTCTGGACGCCGATCGCTTTCAGGAGTACGTGCAGCTCTACCTTTCTCAAGATAAGTTTCGGTTCGACATTTACTGGGGCGATGCACCCAGCTTTCTCAAACAACTCTGGCAGGCCTGGCAAGGTGAATAAACGTTCATGACCACAAAGGCAACGAACGCTCTGGACGCTGCGTCGGAGCGCAGGGTGGAAGGCAATCCCTACATTGGCCCGCGTCCTTTTGAAGACAATCCGCGCGAGCGCCGTCTCTTCTTTGGGCGGGAACGCGAGAGCGCCGACCTCCTGTCGTTGGCGATGGCGGAGCGGCTGGTGCTCTTTTATGCGCCTTCCGGGGCGGGCAAAAGCTCGCTGATCAACGCCCGCCTTCTGGATGGGCTGCGCAACGAAGGCTTTGTGGTGTTGGGCAAGGCGCGCATCGGGGGCAACATGCCGGGGGCGGTGCGCGTCGACGCCATCGCCAACATCTACATCTTCAACCTGCTGCGCGACCTGGAGGGCGAACGCATCGACCTCGAACGCCTCGCCTCCTGGCGGCTGCCCGACTATCTCAAGACGCGCTTTCCGCCCACCGAGGCGCCGGACCGGGTGCTGATCATCGATCAATTTGAAGAGCTGTTCACAACCTACGCCGACCAGTGGCAAAAGCGGGAGGATTTCTTCCGCCAGCTCAATCAGGCGCTGACCGAGGACCCGCGGCTGTGGGTGATCCTCTCCATGCGCGAGGACGCCGTCGCCGCGCTTGACCCCTACGCCAGGCTGCTTTTTAACCGCCTGCGCGTGCGCTATCGCATGAACTACATGGGCTACGACGCCGCCCTGGAGGCCGTGAAAAGCCCTGCGGAGGCGGCGGGGCGTCCGTATGAGGCAGGCGTGGCCGAAAAGCTGGTGGATAACCTGCGTCAGATGACCGGAGGCGAAGAGGCGGCGGAGACGTCCCGGCTGGGCGAGTACGTCGAACCGGTGCAGCTTCAGGTCGTCTGTATGCAGCTCTGGGAAAACCTGGCCGCGCGTCACGGCGGAAGCATTACGCTGGAGGATGTGGAAAGCCTGGGGCGCGGGGCGGGGCTGGGTGAGTTCGTCGATCACGCACTGGCCAGTTTCTATGAACAGACGCTGGCCGCCGTGCTGCAAGCCACCGATGAGGTCAGCGAGCGCGAGCTGCGCGACTGGTTCAGCCACACCCTCATCACGCGCGACGGCACGCGCAATCTCCTGTACCAGTCGGAAAGCGAAACGGGCGGCATACCTAACCGCGTGGTCTACGAGCTGGAGCGTCGCTTCCTCCTGCGCGGGGAGACGCGCGGAGGCGGGCGCTGGGTGGAGCTTGTCCATGACCGCCTGGTGGAGCCGATCCTGGAAGCCAACGAGGCCTAGCGGCGCAACGATCCGTTGATCCTGGCGGCGGAGCTGTGGGACAACGAACGCAGTTCGACGTTGCTGCTCAGCGGCGGCCTTCTGGCCGAGGCGCAGGCTTCGTTGGAGCGCAACCCGCGGCGCTACGGCGCGCTGGAACGCGAGTTCGTCGCTGCCAGCGCTGAGGCCGAGGCGAAACGGTTGGAGCAGGAGCAGCTAGAGCAGGAGAAACGCCGTAAAGAAGCGGCGCGCGCACGCGTCATCGCCGTGGCCGCTGCACTGACGGCATTGATCATGTTTGCGCTGGCGCTGACGACCGCATGGTTCGCCTGGCGCTCTTTCGCCAGCGCGTTGCAGCAACAGGCAGCCGCCCTCAGCGCGGCGCTGGAAGCGCAACGCGCCAGAGAAGCCGAAGAAAGGGCGCAGCTTGCCGCCGAACGCGCCCAGGTGGAAGCCGCCGCCGCCGAAGCTGCACGCGCCGAGGCCGAACAGCTCAACCGGCGCATCCGCGCCGATCAGCTGGCCAGCCAGGCGGCGCTGCTGCTCGCCAGCAATCCGCAGCAGGCGCTGCTGCTGGCCGTAGAGGCCATGCGTCTTGGCGCGGCGCCCGACCGCCCCCTTTCGCACGCCGTCGAGCAGAGCATTTACGATCTGCTCAACGGGGTCGGAGGCCTGCCGCTGCCCCCCGTCGGCGGCGATCCGGTGGCGCTTGCGCTTAGCCCGGATGCGCAATGGTTTGCCCTGGCGGATGGGCGCGGCGCAGTGCAGCTCTGGCGTTTTGGTCAAGACGGGCTGGAGCAGAGGCAGTTAGCGTCCCCCGGCGCCGCTCTGACCTGGGCGCTCGCAGCCGCGGCCGATGGGAAACGGCTGGCGGCTGCAGATGACAGCGGAGCCGTGCGCCTTTGGCGCATCGACGCCCTCGACG
>CALFWA010000099.1 GCA_937928035.1 uncultured Caldilinea sp.
CGAGACGGGCGCAAGTTGAACAACCGGGGGGCCATCGCAGCGCTGATTGGGAACTATCCAGGTGAGGAGAGCAACGATAGACTCCAACCCTATGAGGCCAGAGTCTATCGAATCGGGTGAGAGAACCAGGGAGGAGAGCCTCAGCCTTTGACGGCGCCAGCAGTCAAGCCGGCGACGATGCGGCGCTGAAAGATGAAGACGAGCACGATCAGCGGCACGCTCGAAACGATACCGCCTGCCATGATTTCCCCAAATGGAATCTGTCTAGAGAACTGCGATGGGAAGTTGGCGATGATCACTGGCAACGTGCGCGCGTCCGGGGCGATCGACGTGAAGGTCAACGCAAAGAGATACTCATTCCAGGCGCCGATGAAGGCCAGCAGACCGGTCGTCACTAAAGCCGGCGCCGTCAGCGGCAACATGATCAAGTAGAAGGTCTGGAAAGGCGAAGCGCCATCCACCTGCGCCGATTGGAAAATTTCCGTGGGCAGCTCGCGGAAGAAAGCTGTCAACACCCAGGCGGTGAAGGGCAGCGTGAAGAGCATATAGGTGATGATCATGCTGGGGATCGGCGGAATGCCCAGGTTGTTGATCATAGCGTAGAGACCGGTGAGCACGGCGATGGCAGGGAACATCGTCATCGCCAAAATGACATACAACGTGGCAGTCTTGCCTCGATAGCGCAGCTTGCCGAGCGCAAAGCCGGCGAACGAGCCGATCGCCAGCGACAGGAGCGTGACCGAAGTCGCCACGATGACGCTGTTGACGATGCCGCGTAGAAAGGCCTGGTTCGTAAAGACGGCTTCGTAGTTGCGCGTGAAGAAAGAAACCTCCCGCGTCGCCGGATCGCGAGGAATGAAGGTAGTCGGCGTCATCGCTAACATACCTTCCGATTTGAAAGAGGAGTTGATTGCCCAGTAGAAGGGAAAGAGCATCCATACTGCCATAAGCACGATCAACACCCACAGCAAAACGCGATTGATGCGCCGTTTCATTTTAGTGTTCATCGGACTTCACCCCCAGACTGCGCATATAGGTTACGGCAAAGACAGAAAGCACAAGGAAGATCACGACGCTGCTGGCCGAGGAGTACCCCATTTGACGGTTCTGGATCAGCTCATAGTAGGTGAAGCTGGCCATTGAATAGCGCGCCTGCCCCAGCACAATTTGAAAGAGATCAAAGACGCGCAATGCATCGAGCGTGCGGAAGACCAGTGCAACAGCGATGGTGCCTTTTAGCAGCGGCAGCGTCAGTTGGAAGAATTGTCGAACAGGACCGGCGCCGTCGACGTCGGCGGCTTCGTAGATGTCGCCTGGGATGAGCTGGAGGCCGGCAAGCAACAAGAGCGCCATGAACGGCGTCGTCTTCCAGACGTCGATCATGATCATCGAGGGCAACTGCCACGCCGGATCGGAGAGGAAGGGGATCTCACCGTTGCCCAGACCGAGGTACCAGAAGACGGTGTTGAAAAACCCCGTGCGGTTCGGCTGAAGCATGTAAGCCCACATCTGCGAAGAGACGGCCGTTGGGATCGCCCACGGAATCAAGATAATGGCGCGCATGAAGCCGCGCCCCTTGAAGTTGGCATTGACAATCAGGGCGACGATCATCCCCAACACCAGTTCCAGAAAAACGGTTGCAACCGCAAAGACGATCGTGTCCCAGACGGCGCGGATGAAACTGGGGTCGGTCGCCCCCAGCACATACCGCGACCCAAAGAGGTCGAACTGCGTGACGGGGCGAAAGCGAATCGGTTCGCGAGGGAGCACTGTGACGGCGCTCTCATATTGCACGGCGCCGGTGTTTGGATCCACAATCGGTCGTCCAGCTTCATCCAGCCTGGGCGGAAGCTGCCGGATTGTCATACTGAGCAGTCTTTGATAGTTCTGAAAACCGACGAACTCCGTAGGCGCCGCGCTGGCGAACACGTTGTTCGTGAAACTGGTGTAAAAGACCGAGAAAAGCGGGTATATGGCGATCGCCAGCAAGATGATAAATGTCGGCGCTAGCAACCAATAGGCCAGCCGCTGTTCTCGTCTGGCCAAATCACTGCCGCCTTGTCTGGCCATAGTCGATGCTCCTTCTCACTAGACTCTGAAGCTGGCGACGATTGCATGGACGTCGATTCCTCACGCGTGTCCTTGGCGTCGGTCCGATGTCAAAGGAGGACGTTATTTCCCTCAAAGGGCCTTGCGCACAGATCGACATGCTTGGCGGTGAGGGAGAGTTCTCGACGCCTTCCGGCGAAGAAAGGCGTCGAGAACGGAACTTCCGTCAGGATCGGTGAACTTGAAAACGAGCCTCCTACGGCGCGCCGACAGGGAAGCCGAGCAGATCTTGCAGATCCAGCTCGATAGTGGCCACGGCGTCCGCGCCACTCATGCGTCCGGTCAACACCTCGAAGACGTTGGAAAAGAAGATATTCGAGGTCTCATTGTACTTCGGGGCAGTGGCCGTCGACGGGCGAGCGACTGCGCTGGTAAAGACCGGCAGCAATCGAGGCATGAAGGGGCGCTGTTCGGCGATATCCGGATCGGAATACAAAGCCACCTTAGTTGGAATCAGGGAAGAAGGGCTGAGCGCCTGGGCCTTTTGCTCTTCCTCTGAGGCCAGCCACAAGGCGAGCTTGACCGCTGCCTCAGGATTGCGGCTGTACTTCGAAACGCCGACCTGCCAGCCACCGAGCGTGGCTGCACTCATGCCGGGCTCCTTGCCGGGCAGCGCAGTGACGTCAAATTTGTCCTTCACGGCGCTGTCCTCCCCCTGGCTGAGGCCATAGGCATAGGGCCAGTTGCGCATGAAGGCTGCATTGCCGCCGTGCCATACGCGTCGCGATTCTTCTTCCATGAAGCTCGTTACGCCAGGGGGGGTAATCTTGCCGATCCAACCGTAGGCGCGATCGAGCGCCTCAGCCGCAGCCGGATTGTTGATCGTGATCACCTTCTCCGGGCTAACGATCGTGCCGCCGCCGCTGGAATAGATCCACTCCAGCGCATCGCAGGTCAGGCCTTCATACGGCGCGCCCTGCCACACAAAGCCCCAGAAGTCCTGGTTGCCCTCGGCGCGCTCGCCTTCCTGGATCGTCTGCGCCATCTGCTCCAGCTCGTCCCAGGTCTGCGGCGGGCCGTCGAAACCGTACTTCTCCAGCAGGTCGGTGCGATAGTAGAGCAGGCCGCCGTCGGTGAACCAGGGCAGGCCGACCAGGCGACCATCGACCGTGTTGTTCTGCACGATGGCCGGGAAGTCGCCTGCCACCGCCTCGGCGACGCCTTCGTACTCGTAGAAGTCGATCAGGTGCTCGGCCAGGTCGCCGGGCCAGATCACGTCGATCTGCATGATGTCGATGTCCGCCGATTGCGCCTGGAAGGCCTGCAGATAGAGGCCGATGCGGTCGGTCGCCGAGACCGGACCCTCGATGAGGCGCACCTGGATGTCGGGGTTTGCTGCGTTCCAGCGCTCCGCCTGCTGTCGGCGGAACTCGAACTCGGCCCCAGGGCCAGGCCCAACCCACGTCAGCGTCACCACGCCTTCCTGTGCCGGGGCAGCTGGCTGCGCAGGCGCTGCCGTCGTGGCTTCCTGGGCAGGAGGGGGCGGAGGCGCCGTGGGCGTCGGCGCCGGTTGGCCTGGGCACGCCGCCAGCACCATAGACAGCACGAGGAGTAGGCTCCAAATGGCCAAAAATCTCCGTTTCATAGTGACATTCTCCTTTTGATACGAATCGAGCGAAAAACCTGTATTGCTAACCTGGATGTTTCCAGAGGTTAACCGATGGAAAGTCTCTTTTTTGAATTCGCTGTTGTGCTGGAGCGGCATCGCACTCCGCCGCCTTTAGGTTGTGTCACGTTCAATCACCTGCAGCGGCAGTCGAATGCGGCGACTGCTTCGTGAAGACTCAGAGATCATGGAGAGCAGCATCTCCACCGCCAGACGTCCGGATTCTTCCAAGGACTGAGAAATGGTTGACAGCCCGATATATTCGGCGAAGTCTGCGTCATCAAACCCCAGCACGGCGACGTCCTCCGGCACCCGAATTCCTAACTCGCGCGCCGCTTTGAGCACGCCGAGCGCCAAGGTATCATTGCCTGCGAAGATGGCGGTCGGAGGCTCTGGCTGCCGCAACAGATCGAGGGCCTGTCGCCGCGCTTCTTCATGCGACGCCGTCTCAGGCGCAAAGCTGGCCAGGATCGGCGCAATGCCGTGCTGTTCCAGAGCCCTTGTGAAACCGCGAAAGCGCAGTGCGCTGGTGCCGATCGCATAGCCGGGAAGCTGCCGGTCGCCGCCGACGAAGCCGATGCGCCGATGCCCTTTGGCCAGCAGATAGTCGGCTGCGATCTCTCCGCCTTCGACGTTGTCGATCTCGACAGCAGGCAGACTGGGGTGCGACCCTTCGATTAACACGGTAGGCAACCTATGTTTCACCAGTCGCGCTGCCTCCTCATCGCTCAACATCAGCGAGATAATCAAAAGCCCATCCAACCGTCGCGTGATCGGCAGCGTATGTAAATAACTGCGCACGTGCTCTGGCGTGTCCACGTTGTAGACGACCAGCTCGAAGCCGGTGTCCAACAATGCGCTTGAAACCCCGCGCAGTCGTTGCGTAAAGGACGGATAATGCATGAAAAAAGGCGCCAACACTCCGATCTGACGATGGATGCGCCGCGCACGCGCCGACGCTTCGGCTTTGGGCACGAATCCGAGCGCGTCGATCGCCTCCTGGATTCGCTGCAGGGTGGCCGGATGCACCGTCTGCGGCGCATTGAGCGCGCGCGAAACTGTAGCGATGCTCACGCCTGCACGCGAGGCGACATCGTAAATTGTCGAAGACATTCAACAAAACGTTTCTAATAAAATCGTATGCCTGGATTTTCTGGGGTGCATGTATTCATGCGCTGAACATGAATACTGAAAGAGCTTTCATGAAAGCTCTTTCATGGCAACAGTGTAGCATACTTTTTTGCAGGTGTCAACCTGGAAAATTTTCGGGTTTTGATGAGGATTTCTTTCAGAAGAGCTTGTGAAATCGAATTGCGTAAATCGCGCAGCCATGGTCGTTCTTCAGGAAAGGGACGCCTCACGAAAGGAGACGCCCATCGCTGAGATGGAGCACGCGATCTGCGTAAGCGTCGACCAACACGTCATGGGTGGCCATGAGTAGCGTGATGTGGCGCTCGTTCACCAGCGCGCGAAAGAGAGAGAGTACACTGTGCGCCGTTTTAGAGTCAAGGTTGGCGGTAGGTTCGTCGGCGATCAACAGCCGAGGGGAGTGCGCCAGCGCACGAGCGATCGCCACGCGTTGCTGCTGACCGCCGGAAAGTTCGTAGGGGCGATGATCCTTCCATTTGGAGAGGCCCACCATCTCCAACACCTCGAGCGTCGCTTTCCGCCGTTCGAGGGCAGAGACGCCCTTGAGCCTGAGTGCAAGTTCCACGTTTTCGTACGCCGACAGGATGGGCAGCAACCCTAACGACTGAAAAATGAAGCCGATCTCCTGTTTTCTCCACGCTGTGCGCCGGCGCTCCGACCAGGAGCCGATCTCATGGCCAAAGACGCGCACGCTGCCTGCCGTCGGCTGATCCAGTCCGCCGATGCAGTTGAGCAGCGTCGTCTTGCCGCTGCCGGAGCGCCCCTTGACGGCGATAAACTGGCCGGCCTGGACGGTGAGCGTCACCCCGCCGAGTGCACGCACCGTCTGATGATCGCGACGGTAGACGCGTTCCAGGTCGATCGTTTCCACCGCCAGGGTTGTGGCTGTCGGCGAAGTCGTCGAGGTGCTTGACTGGAGCATTGCATCCTTCCTCTCTGCATTACGCTTTCTTGCCGCGGCGTCCAAACAAGTTCAACCATCGTCGAGATTTCTCAGGTAGAAGTTCTTCCGCGTGAGCGGTTGGCGTTTCCACGAATTCGGCTTCCTCAACGCGGCGAATCAAGATGCCTTCCGGGGTCAGCTCCAGCCGCGCTCTCCTGCCGATGTTGTGCTGTTCCAAATACTCGGGCGGAATGTGCAGGCGTCCATTTTTATCCAGCACAACCAGCTCTTCGTAATGTTCGTGCGCATGGTTGTCCTCGTCCGGTCGGCCGTCATCGGCGAGCCAATCTGTCGTCTGTGGACGGAGCTGTCGGACGGTTTCGCTGGCCAACATGCCGTCGCGGATCGCCACCACGCGGTCCACCTGTCGCGCCACGCCGGGATCGTGGCTGACAATGACAATGGTGACACCCATCTCCTCTCGCAAACGACGAAAGGTGTCGTAGATCAGGGCGGCGGTGGCCGTGTCCACCTCGCCGGTTGGCTCGTCCGCAAGCAAGAGCGGCGGATGATTGGCGAGGCCGACCGCAATGGCCACGCGCTGTTGTTCGCCGCCGGACAGTTCGGAGAGGCGATGGTGCATGCGCGCGCCCAATCCCACCCGCTCCAATAGCTCCGCCGCGCGCTGGCGATTTCCCCGCACACGGCCTGCAACGGTCATCGGCAACATGACGTTTTCGATGGCGTTCAGATATGGGATCAGGTTGCGCGTGCTTTGTTGCCAGACGAAGCCAACGCGCTCGCGACGATAGCGGTTGAGTTGGGCGTCCGACATGCGCAGCAGGTCTTGCCCCTCTACCAGCACGCGACCGGCGGAGGGACGATCCAGCCCGCCGAGGATGTTCATCAGCGTGGTCTTTCCGCTGCCGCTGGCGCCGACGATGGCGATCAATTCGCCCTTTTCGACGCTCAGGTTGAGCTCGCGCAAGGCGACCTGCTCCAACCCCGCAATCTTGTAGATTTTGACGAGTCCATCGCACAAAATGAACGGTTCAGCCAAGATGTCTCCCTTCTTCAGCCCACGTTGGACGAAGCGCAGTAGGGCGCTTGCCCCCGTTCATCCTACGTCTATACTGTCTCGCCAAGCTTGATCGCCTGGAACACCTTCATGCGCAATAAGAGAGCGATCAGGATGACGAATGCGGCCAGGAACAGCGCGCCGAACAGCGCATACAGCCGGGTGACTGCCGGCCACGCAATCTCCACCGTGAAAGGCGGAATGTGGGCGGTAGGGCCGCTTCCGATCTGGAAATAAGGAATAAAGAGATCGCCGATGAGGGCGCCGATGGCGCTGCCGGCGCCCAAGCCCAGTAGGATCAAGAAGGCTAGTTCGCAGATCAGGAAGACGGAAAGTTGCCCGGACGAAAGCCCGATGGCGCGCAGGGTACCAAGCTCGATAAAGCGACGCCGGAACGAGAAAACGGCGTACAGCAGAAATCCTAACACCGTCAACAGGGCAGAAGCGAGAAAGCCGACCGAAAGCACGCCGAACAGCCCCTGTCGTTCCGGACGACGCAGCTCCTCGGCGATGCGCACCGGCGCCGCCTGGTAGTTGAGCACGGTGATCCCATATTGACGCAGATCTTGCACCATCTGTTCAAAGTCGGTTGCAGGCGCAGTCTTCACCCATACGTCGTAGGGATATTCCCCGCCGAGCTGCTCGAAGATCCACTCCAGGTTGGCGATGAAGAGCGGCTTGCCCTCCGCCAATGGGCTGTACCAGGTGGGAAAGTAGCGAAAGTCTCCCACGATGCGCATCGGGAAGCTGGTGTTGGCGCTGGCAGCGCGCAGGCGCACCTGCACGGCGTCGCCGACGCGCAGCCCTTGCTGACGCATGAAGGAGCGCTCCATCAGGACGCCGTCCGAGGCGATGGCAAGCGAGTTCATCAACGCGCCGAGGCTGGCGGAGGCGAAGTCGTTGCGCCAGTACGCCGCCTTAGGAAAATCGATGCGGTCAATGCCGATCATGGTGAAAGGCTGCCAGCGATCTTGCACCTGAATCGAGCCTTCGAATCTGCCCACGCGCGCAGCCGCTTCGATCTCCTTGACGTTCAGATGCTCATCGACCGGGATGAAGACCCACTCCGGCCCTGGAATTTGCGAGACGGCGCTGCCGGTCGTCGCGTTCTGTCCGGAGGTTGTCTCGGCGGATTGATTTCCGGTCGGGGCGCCCATGTTGGCAAACGGATTCTCGCCTGTATTCGGCGTGGCGCCGAGTTCCACCAGACGGGCGTCTGCGCCGACGGCGTAGTAACTTTGGTCGTAGAGATGGTTGTCCAGCGTCTGCGCCAGCGAGGCTGTGAAGACCGCCAGGCTAAGCGTCCACATCAACAACACCAGCGGCGTGCTATAGAGTCCTGGCTCTCGCGCCAGATAGCGCGTGGCCAGCAAAAAGCCGACGCCGTTGAAGCGCGCCGCGATCCAGGCCAGCAGGGCCATCGCTAGCGGCAACAGCCGCAGGATCAACAACGTCAACGCCAGCGCCACCAGCGCGGGCAACAGAATTAACAGCGGATTTTCAAACACGTCTCCGGAGGCGGCGCCGGTGGGCGATACGATGGCACCCTGTTGTTGCACCAGGTGGACGCCATAGCCGGCGGGGATCAGAAGCAACAGATCGAGCCAGGCGCGTTGCCACCACGGCTTTGAGACCGTGCGCGCCAGCTCCTGTTTATAGCTGACGATCGTGTGGCGCGCAGCGCCGATCGACGGCAAGACTTGCGCCAGCAACGCCACGCCGACCGCCAACAGGCCGAATTGCACGGGCGTGCTCGTCATCTGCACGCGCAGCGCGCTGTCCGGCGAAAAATTGAGGAATGAGCGCGTGGCGCCGAAAACTTGCGCCATCCCCACGCTCAGAGGCGTCGCCACGGCCAAAGCCATAAGCCCGAGCAAGGCAGCTTCCAGCACTGCAACGACGGCGACCTGGATCGGCGTCGCCCCGCGGCTGCGCAGCACTGCAATCTCATTGCGCTGACGGCTGACGGCGAGACCCACGACCAGCCCGATGAACGCCAGCAGCAGCGCCACAACGGGAAGGCTGAACGCATACAGGAGCACGGTGAGCGTGCGCGCAGAGGACTGATATTTGCGCAAGGCGTCGTACGGCGAGGTCTCCAGCCGTGTGTTGGGAAGCAGCGTCGCAGCGCGCAAGGTGATCTGGTCGATGCGCGCTGCCAGGGACGTGGCGTTGCTAGCGTTGACGTCGGAGCCATCCACCACCCAGTGCCAGGCGATCAGCGCCACCTCATCGTCGAGCAAAGAGGCGATGCGCCCTTCAAAGGTGGCGGGAGGAACCATGAGCTGGGTGTCGAAGGCGCGAGGACGATAGAACCAGAAATCCTCCTCCGAGTCGCGCGGGGCCCAGACGCCGCTGACGCGCACCGGGATTTGGACGGCGCGCACGCCAGCGCCGCTCTCGACGTTGCGGAAGGTCATGAACGGCTCGCCCACCTGCATGCCCAACCGTTCCGCCAGGACCTCGCTGACCGCAACCTCAATCGGTTCGGACGGATCGGCGCCGGCGGGCTGTGGCAGCCCCCCTTCGCGCCAGACGACGTGCTCTTCAAAGTGTTGTAGCGCGCCGAAGCTCACCCATTCCAGCGGCTCCTGTGCACTGGCGTAGCTCTGGCTTGTGTCTGTAGGAAAGAGGCGGAAGTTGTCTGTTTTGACATAACGAGTGATACGCTTCACAGGCAGACCGAGCTGCTCTGCCGCCGGGCCAGAGAGATAGGCATCGACAGGCGCGATTTCCTCCCAATCCTTGACGCCGTAGATGGAGCCGATGTTGCGAAATAGGAAGGTGAATGCGATACGATCGTCCCTGACGCTTTGCCCCGCTTTTGCAAGCTCTTCCTGGAGCACGCGAAAATAGACTGCATCCGCATACAGGGGGATGCTCATGATCAGGGTGGTCGCCGCCACCAGTCCGACCAGGGTGGCGAGCGCCAGCCACCGTTGTGCTGCAAGCCGGCGCAGTGCGATGATCAGAGCCGCCCAAAGACGAAAGAGAAAATGCATGGCAGAAATAACGCCTCAGTTGGCTGTGGAGAGATGCAATTTATGGACCGACGACAATTTGACCCTCTTCCAGACCTTCTACAATCTCGACGCGATCCTGCGCCTCCACGCCGATGCGCACATCGACGCGGCGCTGCACGTCGCCGTCCTGCACCACGGCGAAAAGTCGCCCGCTAAAGTTGCGGATCGCCTGTGGCGGGAGCCAGAGCACATTTTCTGCCCGTTCCACTTCCACGGTGACACGCACAAGTTCGCCCAGGGTATAGCTGCCCTCATCTTGGGTCTCTTCGATGGTGATGCGCGTACTTCTATCCTTCTCCTCAATGGTTTGACCGCTGCCCCCACTGCCGTACGGGTAAGGTAGCCGTCGGATCACGCCGTGCAGGATTTGTCCTGGCCGCGACGAAAGCACGAAGGTGACAGGCATCTCTTCGGCCAGGAATTGAAGCTGATTGCTCAGCAGGTCGGCGCTGATCTCAAGCACGCCAGCGTCCGCCACAGAGGCGACCGGCGCGTATCCGTTCACGGCCATGCCAGGCGTCAAGGAGATGGAAAGGAGGATGCCGTCGAAGGGGGCAATGATCTGTGCCTCGGCGATCTCCTGTCTCAGCTTTTCCACTGCATAGCGGGCGCGCCGCACGTCGTTTTCCAGCAACGGGCTGACGCCTGCGCTCAGGCGCTCTACTTCAATTTGAGCCAGCTCGACGTCCTTTTCCAGCGCCGCTACCTGCGCTCTGGGGATGGTGCGGTCGCGCTCTGCCCCCTGCAGCAGGATTTGCGCTCGCTCCAACCGCGCCTGCGCCTCGCGGCGGTCTAGCTCCAGATTGCGTAAAGCTTCCTCCAGCGTCACCTGGGCGCGCTCCAGCTCTAGCTCGGCCGCTGTCAACTCCCGCTCAAGCGCCTCGATTTCGTATTCCGCAATGATGTCGCCAGCCTTCACGAAATCGTTGCGCTTGAAGAAGACGGAGCGGATGCGTCCATCCTTGCGAAAGAAAAGCACCTCTTCTCGCATCGGCGAGATGCGCCCGGAGAAGGTCATGGTCTTGATCACGTCGCCGCGCTGCACGCGATAGGTGGGCTTGAGGGCAATGGCGGCCGTCGGAATCGGGGTGGGCGTGGGTTCGGCTGCGCTCTGCTCGGCGCGCGTGGTCGGTATCAAGGCGCAGCCGGCAAGAAGCATGGCGGCGACGAACAAAGAAAGTGTCTTTTCTTGCAATACCTTCACGCTTCGTCCTTTCAAGGTGGAACGTCAACATACGCAGTCTGAAATCGACGACAAACAGGGAGCACATCTAAACTGCAGGCGCTAAAAGAAAATTATAGTGGAAGAGATTCGTAATCCTACAAATTAAAAGAAAAGGGAATTTGCAGGAAATGAATTCGCTCTGAAAGCTGCGAGCCTGACATGGAGGCTTGCAGGCTCGCAGCTAGGAGATGCTTTGTTACGCCCAGCGGGGCCGCGCTTCGTAGGCGGCGATGGCTTCTTCCTTGGAGAGCAGATAGCCCAGGTCATCGACGCCTTCCAGCAGGCAGAGCTTGCGGAACGGATCGATGGCGAAGCTGTGTTGTTGGCCGTCGGGCAATGTGACCGTCTGGCTGCGCAGGTCGATGTGGAGCAGCGTCTTCGGTTCTTCCTCCACCAGGTCCCAGAGCAAATTGACCACCTCTTCAGGCAGCACGATCGGCAGCAGCCCGTTCTTGAGGCTGTTGTTATAGAAGATGTCGGCGAAACCCGGCGAGATGACGCAGCGGAAGCCGTAGTCCGTGAGTGCCCAGACGGCGTGCTCGCGGCTCGACCCACTGCCGAAGTTGCGTCCGGCGATCAGAATCTGCGCGCCCTGATACTCCGGTTTGTTGAGGACGAAGTCCGGCTTCGGGGTGCCGTCGGGATTGTAGCGAATCCAGGAGAATAGCCCCTTGCCCATCCCTTCTTTCGTGACAGCCGTCAGATATTGGGCCGGGATGATCTGGTCGGTATCCACATTTTCCATGCGCAGCGGTGCAGCCGTCGATGTCAAGGTCGTAAAGGGTTGCATACGATGAATTCCCCAGTCAGTTCAGCATTTCGCGCACGTCCACCACGCGGCCTTTCACCGCTGCCGCCGCCGCCATAATCGGACTCATGAGCAGGCTGCGCGCGCCTGGGCCCTGGCGCCCCTGGAAGTTGCGGTTGCTGGTGCTGGCGACATACTTGCCGGCGCCGGCTTTGTCTTCATTCATGGCCAGACACATGCTGCAGCCGGCCCCGCGCCACTCAAAACCCGCCTCGATGAAGATGCGGTCGAGGCCTTCCGCCTCTGCCTGCGCCTTGACGCTCTTGGAGCCGGGCACGACAATGCCCCAGACGTGATCGGCGATTTTTTTGCCTTTTACGATGGCGGCGGCCTCGCGCAGGTCTTCGATGCGGCTGTTGGTGCAGGAGCCAATGAAGACGATGTCGACTGGCTGGCCTTCCATCGGCTGGCCGGGCTTCAGCCCCATGTACTCCAGCGCACTGATCAGGCTGCGGCGTTCGGCCGGGTCTTCTAGCTCCTCCGGGTAGGGGATGCGGCCGGTGATCGGCACGCCCTGGCCCGGGTTGGTGCCGTAGGTGACCATCGGTTGCAGCTCGCCAGCGTCCAGCTTCAGCTCGCGATCGAAGACGGCGTCCTCATCGGTGACGAGCGTTCTCCAGTAGGCCACGGCGCGCTCCCATTCCTCGCCTTTGGGCGCGTAGGGGCGGCCTTTGACATACTCGAAGGTCGTCTCGTCCGGCGCGATCATGCCGGCGCGCGCGCCGCCTTCGATGCTCATGTTGCAGATGGTCATGCGGCTGGCCATGCTCAGCTTGCGGATGGCGCTGCCGCGATATTCGAAGACGTAGCCTGCGCCGCCGCCGGCGCCGTTCTTGGCGATGATCGCCAGGATGATATCTTTTGCCGTGACGCCCTTGCCCAGCTCACCGTCGACGGTGATCGCCATGGTCTTGGGCTTTTTCTGGAGCAGGCACTGCGTGGCGAGGACATGGGCCACCTCGCTGGTACCGATGCCGAAGGCGAGCGCGCCGAAGGCGCCGTGCGTGCTCGTGTGGCTGTCGCCGCACACGATCGTCATTCCCGGCTGCGTGATGCCCATCTCCGGCCCCACCACGTGGACGATGCCCTGCACCGGGCCGTCGACGTCCCACAGGGTGATGCCAAAGTCCTTGCAGTTCTGGCGCAGGGTGCGCACCTGCGTGGCCGCGTCGGAGGGCCACAGCTCGATGTCTACATTGCGGGTTGGAATGGCGTGATCCATGGTGGCGAAGGTCTTGTCAGGGCGGCGTACCTTCAGCCCCCGCTCGCGCAGCATGGCGAACGCCTGTGGCGAGGTGACCTCGTGGATCAGGTGAGCATCGATGTACAATACGGCGGGCGCCCCTTCATCTTGTGCAACGACGTGAGCGTCCCAAACTTTTTCAAAGAGCGTCTTTCCCACAACTTCCTCCGAAAACTTCCTCCGAAAATCAAAGTATTATGATTTACGCATCGCAGGCAAGCTTGACTTATGCCTTCACCGCCTCTTCTTCTTCCTCGCTCTCTGCCGAACCTTCGGTCGCCGCCTCGATCTGCACGACGTTGTCCTTGGGCATGATGTGCCAGAAGAAGAGGCGCTGCGCCTCCCACTCGTTGAGTAGCATTTGCGCCAGCGGCGAGCTGGTTTTCTCCCAGTGCTCGACGATCAGCGACTTGAGATATTTCTCATAGGCGTCTCCTTGCAAGCGGGAGATATTGATCAACTCTTTATTATACCGCCGCTCGAAGGTTTCGTTCACATCATAGACGAACGCCTGGCCTCCGGTCATACCGGCGCCGAAGTTGCGCCCCGTCTCGCCGAGGACGACCACGCAGCCGCCGGTCATGTATTCGCAGCAGTGTTCGCCTGCACCTTCGATCACGGCGATGGCACCGCTGTTGCGCACGGCGAAGCGCTCGCCTGCAATGCCCGCTGCGAAAAGCTTCCCCCCGGTTGCGCCGTAGAGCGCCGTGTTGCCGAGGATGACATTCTGATGCGGCGTGAAGCGCGCCTCCTCTGGAGGACAAATCACAATCTCGCCGCCGCCCAATCCTTTGCCGACGTAGTCATTTGCGGCCCCGCGCAGGTAAAGCGACAGCCCCCGAATGGCGAAGGCACCGAAGCTCTGCCCGGCCGTGCCCTCGAAATCGATGCGAATCTGTCCGTCCGGCAGGCCGGCGTCGCCGTAGCGCAGCGCAAGCTGGCCGGAGAGTGCTGCGCCGACCGTGCGGTCGGTGTTGCGGATCTTATGCGCCAGATGAATTGGCGCATCGGGGTTGGCCTGAAGGCTGGCGAGCACTTGCTCTGTGATACGGTCGCTCAGCGTTGGGTCCGGCGGGGCAACTTCGTTGCGCGGCAGGACGTTGCGCCGCGCCGTGCCGACGTCCGGCACATAGAGCAGCGGCGACAGGTCCAGGAAGCCCGCCTCGCGACCGTGCACGACCTGCACCAGATATTCAGGGTGGCCCACCACTTCGTCCAGGCTGCGGAAGCCGAGGTCGGCCAGAATCTGACGCACGTCCTCGGCAATGGCGGTCATAAAGTTCATCACCATTTCGGGTGTGCCTGTGAACTTTTTGCGCAGCTCCGAGTCCTGCGTAGCGACGCCGACCGGACAGGTGTTTTTGTGACAGACGCGCGCCATGATGCAGCCTTCGGCGATCATAGCGCTGGTGCCAAAGCTCACCTCGTCTGCGCCGAGCATGGCCGCCATGACAACGTCGCGACCGGTGGCGAGGCCGCCGTCGGTGCGCAGGGTGACGCGCGTGCGCAGGCCGTTGGCGAGCAGCACCTGGTGCGTCTCTGCCAGGCCGATCTCCCACGGCAGGCCGGCGTTTTTGATGCTGCTGAGCGGGCTGGCGCCGGTGCCGCCTGATGCGCCGGAGATGTGAATCACGTCGGCCAGACCTTTGGCGACGCCTGCAGCGATCGTGCCGACGCCCATTTCTGCCACCAGCTTGACGCTGATCTTGGCGTTGGGGTTGATCGCTTTCAGGTCCCAAATGAGCTGCGCCAGGTCTTCGATCGAATAGATGTCATGGTGCGGTGGCGGGCTGATCAACGCCACGCCCGGCGTGCTGTGGCGCAGGACGGCGATTTCCACTGTCACCTTGTGACCGGGAAGTTGGCCGCCTTCGCCCGGCTTGGAGCCTTGTGCCATTTTGATCTGCAACTCATCGGCGCTCATGAGGTATTCGGGCGTGACGCCGAAGCGACCGGACGCTACCTGTTTGATGCGGCTGGCGCGCTCGGTGAAATAGCGCTCCTTGGCTTCGCCGCCTTCGCCGCTGTTGCTCATGCCGCCCAGGCGGTTCATGGCGATGGCGAGCGTCTCGTGCGCCTCAGCGCTGAGCGCGCCGTGACTCATGGCGGCGGTGGAGAAGCGGCGCAAGATGCGCTCGGCCGGTTCAACTTGTGTGACCGGAATCGACGGCCGAACGCGGCGAAAGTCGAGCAGGTGCCGCGGGGCCAGCTTCATGCCGTTGACCAGATCGGCGTATTTGCGATAGTTGAGGGGAATGTCCTCCGGCTTTTTGGGCCGGGCGACCTGGGTGAGCGCATGCACGACCTGCGGGCTCCACTCGTGCAGCTCGCCTCCGCGGCGCGCTTTGTACAGGCCCCACGTCACCAACTTGACCGCCTGGCTGAGGTCGCTGTTGGGATAGCCGTACTGATGCCAGGCGAGCACATCCTCCGCCACGCTGGCGAAGCCGACGCCGCCCAGGAGACTTGGCGTGTCGACGAAGGCCACGTCCAGCAGTTCCTGGCCGACGCCGATCGCCTCGAAAATTTGGGCGCCGCAGTAGGCGTCGATGGTGCTGATGCCCATCTTGCTCATCACTTTGAGCAGGCCTTTGTCGATGGCCTTGATGAAATTCTTGCGCGCCTGTTCGACCGTCAGATTGCCGGTCTTGCGGCCTTCATGTACCAATTCTTCAATCGTCTCATAGGCCAGGTAAGGATAGACGGCGTTGGCGCCGTAGCCGATCAGACAGGCGAAATGATGCACCTCGCGCGGCTCGCCGCTGACGCTGACCAAGCTGGCGCGCATGCGCAGCCCTTGGCGGATCAGGTGGTGATGGACGGCGCCGATGGCCAGGAGCGATGGAATCGGCAGCGTATGCACGTCGGCTTTCTCGTCGCTGATGAAAAGGATGCGAGCGCCGTTGCGCACCGCCTCTTCGGCGTCGCGACAGAGCTTTTCGACCGCAGCGCGCAGGGCGGCGCCTGCTTGCTCCGGCGTTACCTCTTCGCCGGAGGGCGCCTGCCAGACTGCATCCACCGTAGCGGTGGCGAATTCCGGCATGGTTTGCATGCATAGCGCCGCCATCTGCTCCGGCGAGAGGATCGGCGACGAGAGCGCGATCAGGCGCACGGCTTCGGGCGTCTCCGAAAGCAGGTTGGCGCGCTTGCCGAGCAACATGCGCAGGCTCATGACCAGCTCTTCGCGCAACGGGTCGATCGGCGGGTTGGTGACTTCGGCGAAGCGCTTTTTGAAGTAGTGGAAGAGCGGCCGCGGCAGCTTGCTCATCGCCGCCGGCGGCGTGTCGTCGCCCATTGCGCCGACCGGCTCCTGCCCGGTAGTGATCATCGGCCGCAGGATGACGATCATCTCTTCCGAGGTGTAGCCAAAGCTGGCTTGGCGATTCGAGAGCGGCGCCCGCTGTGTATGCAATGCTTGCCCGTCTTGTCCGGCGAGAGCATGGCCGTTTACGCCTGCAAGCTGTCCGTTGCCCTCGACAACCTCTTTGACCTTTTTGGCTAGGTCGTCTAGATGCACCAGATTCTCTTTGATCCAGCGGTCATAGGGCCGCCGCGCCGCAAATTTCTGGGTGATCTCTTCATCGTCCATGATCACCCCGCGCGCGGTGTCCACGCAGAAGATTTGACCGGGGCCGATGCGACCTTTGCGAATCACGCGGCTTTCGTCGTAGGCCACGGAGCCGACTTCGCTGGCGCTGATGACGATGCCGTTGTCGAGGATGACGTAGCGCGCCGGTCGCAGCCCGTTGCGGTCCATCGCCGTGCCGACGATGCGGCCATCGGTGTAGGTGAGCGCCGCCGGACCGTCCCATGGCTCCATGAGCGCGCTGTGATATTCGTAAAAGGCCCGCCGCTCCGGCGTGACTTCGCCTTCTGGCAACCGCTCCCAGGCTTCGGGAACCATCATCATGATTGCATGACGAATGTCGCGGCCGCTGCGCACGAGCAGCTCGAGCACGTTGTCGAACTTGCCGCTGTCGCTGCTGTCCTTGGCGATGATCGGCCGCAGTTGTTCGGCCGGCTTCTCCCAGTAAGGGCTTTCCAGGTCGGCCTCTCTGGCGCGCATCCAGTTTTCGTTGCCTTGCAGCGTGTTGATTTCGCCGTTGTGACAGACGAGGCGGAACGGCTGCGCCCTCTCCCAGGTGGGAAAGGTGTTCGTGCTGTAGCGCTGATGGAAAACGGCGATGGCCGTCTTGTATTCAGGATCGCTCAAGTCCGGGTAAAAGTGGGCCAGCTCGTTGGCCAGCACCAGTCCCTTGTAGACGATCGTGCGACTGCTGAAGCTGGCGATATAGAGACGTTGGATGCCGCGCTCCTTCGCCTCGTTGATGATGCGTTTGCGGGCGATGTACAACAGGCGCTCAAATGCATCGCCGGCCTCACAGGCCTCGTCGGTGCGGCGCACCAGCACCTGTCCCAGCCAGGGGCGGCTGTACAGCGCGCGCTGCCCCAGTGCAGACTCGATCACGGGCACGGAGCGGAACGCAAGCACTTCCAGCTTCATCTCTCTGAGCACTTCCTGGATCAGGTCGCGCGCCCTCGCCCGGTCTTCGCCGTTGCCCTTGTTGAGGAAGAGCTGACCCACCGCCAGGTCGCCCTGTGGCGGCGGCTCCATGCCGATGCGTCGCAGCTCGCGGGCAAAGAACTCGTACGGCAGTTGGGTCAAGACGCCGGCGCCGTCGCCCGTTTTGCGGTCGTCGGCGACGGCCCCGCGGTGGGCGTGATTGCACAGCGCCTCCAGTGCCATCTCCAGGATGCGGTGGCTGCGTTTGCCTTCGACGTGGGCCACAAAGCCAATGCCGCAGGCGTCATGCTCGAAGCGCGGATGATAGAGGCCCTGAGGGGCCGGAAGAGACCATTGTGATTGTGCGTTCGGGTGCATAGTCGTTCCTCTCATCGTCGACAATTCGCTTGCGTTCTTGCCAATTGTTTCGTGTGCATCGGCGCTCATGCATCAATGGCGCCTCTTGACGCAATTTCTGGTTCAGGAGTGGGCGTCCTGTCCCAAAACCTGTCGTCGGCGACGAGAAACCTTCTGCTCTGAAGGATAGAGTGCGGAACATGTTGAACAGAACATTCACCGCGTTGAGCCAATAACTATAGCACTGAAGGTGTTGCAGCGCAAAACGTGCAGTTATTGTAGAGAGAAATCGTTTTCAGGGGACCTCCGCCGCCTTCAGCGCCCACAACTGCCTCGTCAGTTCGGCGTGGCCGATGTGCCGGCTCATGTGCTCGAAGGCGTGTTGGATATCGTGTCGCACAGTTAGCATGCGTTCCGGCTCAAGCGGGTGGGGGCGGCTCGCCTCTAGCTCTTGCGGAGAGAGACTGTCGAGAAATTGATGAACATAGAGCTGCATGCGCTGGGTGCGCGCAAGCAAATAGGCGGGATCATGGTTGGCCGGACCGAACTCCTCGCCGCCCTCGTCACCGTCTACGGCGTCCCAGTCCAGGCGTCCCATCATCCACTCGGCGCGGCGCAGCAAGTAGTAAGTTGAGGAGATGGCGTGGGCGATCAGCCAGCCCAGGCTGCCTGCGGGGCCGCGCCAGGGGCTCCGCTCGAAAGGCTTCCAGAGCAGCGCCTCGGACGGCAAGTCCTCGAGCAGCAGTTCGATGTCATTCACCATTGCGTCAAACATGCGGCGGTAGGTGGCGAGTTCTGATGTCGGCGTCATAGGCTTCTCGATGACAGGGTGCGAATTCGGGGCCTCGGCTGAAGCGCTTCGAGCGCATCCTTCAATCGAGCGATGTGCGATTCATACACCGTCAACAGTTCGGGCAACGGCCAGATGCGCAGGTTGCTGTCGAGCAGTTGGAAGGCGGCGTGTGCGACGCCGGCCATCAGCGTCAGGGCGAACTCCAGGTCGTCGCGGCTGCGCTCGCAGACGTGCGCCCGAAAACTTTGCATCGCCTGCGCAGCTTCGACGGCGAGGTCGGCCATGGCGCGCGGTCCTTCGCATAGCAATGTGTAGCCTGTCAGCGGCTCCCCGCGCTCCTCCAGCGCCACGAACTCTAGAATCGCCTCGGCGTCGGCGTCGGCCAGGCGCAGAAACTCCTGGCGCATGCGTTTCATCGTCTGTTGCATGGATTCCGCTGCGGCGTCCTGGGCGCCTGTCGGCTGTTGGCTGCGCGTGGCGTTGGCCGTCGCCTGAGCGAGCGCCGCAGCCAGCGCGCCGCTGAGGCCAATGGCGCCGCCCGCCTGGCAATGGTCGTGCTCGCCGATGCGTTCGATTGCTTGAAAAACCGGGCTGACGGAAAGTTGGGTTTGAGTAACCATGTGTGTTCTCGGTGTTCCAAAAAATTTTGCAGATGCAGTATAGAGCAGGGCCAGATGGACGTCAATCTAATGAGAAGGGGGTAAACGGGCTCAGATGAGAGCGGAGGGGCGTCGAGCGACTTCTCAGAATACCTTACAAAAAGCTTACATAAAAAGTGATTGACTTGTCGAACATTTCGTTTTA
>CALFWA010000100.1 GCA_937928035.1 uncultured Caldilinea sp.
CCCGGTTTGAAGAACTTTGTCGATTAAACACATTCAAAAACATCCGATCGATAAACTGACAACCTGAACGGGGTTGAGTGGAGTTTTAAGGGAGCAACTCAATGGCGAACACAAAATCAGCTGAAAAGCGCAGTCGTCAGACGCCGGTGCGCACTGCTCGCAATCGCGTATATCGTAGCAGCGCACGTACAGCCGTGAAAAAGGCGCGCCTGGCAATTCTGAACGGCGACCCGAATGCAGCGGAGCTGGTGCGCAACGCAGAACGCGCGCTGGCGCGCGCCGCACAAAAGGGCGTCATTCATCGCAACAACGCCGCGCGGCGCACAAGCCGGCTTGTGATGATGCTGCACAAACATCAAGCCGCCGCCTGATTTACGCACCGACGTGCGACTTGGTGGGTGGGTGCAAGCTGTAGAACGCGTCTCCTGGTGGTCAAACCGAAAAATGTACACAGGCCAGATTCACAACCATCTGGCCTTTTTATTTTGACGTCGTTGGGGAGGACGCCCATTCCCCGACGCCCTGGTGGTAATCGCAGGCCGGCTGCAGCGGGCACAGCTCGCAGCGGGGAGTCAACGCCTGGCAGACGCGTCGGCCATGGCGGATCAAATTGATGTGCAGGGCATAGAATGCGGACGACTCGATGAGCGACTCCCAGATACGTTTGATCTTGTAGGCGTCGGCGCGGCGACTGCTGACGCCGGTGCGTTGTGAAATGCGCTGGATGTGCGTGTCCACCGGAAAGGCGGCGCCATTGAAACAGAAGAGGATGACGATGCTCGCCGTCTTGTGGCCGACGCCCGGCAACGAGGTGAGGTAGGCGAGCGCTTCTTCGACCGGCTTTTGCGCCAGAGGACGCAGGTCATAGCCGCCCCAATCTGCCTTGATGCGCTCTAACGCTGCGACAATCGCCGGCGCCTTCTGGTTGTACATGCCGGCCGGGCGAATCGCTTCCTTAATCGCATCCAGCGGCGCGGTGCGCACGGCGTCCCAGTCGCCGTCGAAGCGCGCTTTCAATTGCTCGAAGGCGCGACCGCTGTTGGCGTCGTTGGTGTTGGCGCTGAGGATCGTGGCGATCAACTCATCGACCGGGTCGTCGCAGCCCTCGAAGCGCGGCTCACCGTAGTGCTCAAGCAGCGTCTCGTAGATGAAACGCGCTTTGCGCTGCAAGTTCTCGGTATCGGCCCTGTGCTGACCCATCAGCTCGCTCCTCATTCAATCCACGTAAAGCCTGGGCACGCGCGCCAGAATGCGGCTCACGATGTCGTAGTTGTTGGTTCCCACACGACGACCGGCCTCCGCCGCAGTAATCTCCCTGTCTCCCTGGCGGCCGATAAGAATGACTTCATCGCCCTGGCGCACCGGCCCGCACTCGGCCTCAACGGCGGTGACATCCACAACGCACTGATCCATACACACTCGCCCTAGAAGAGGCGCCGCTCGTCCATGGATCAACACGCTGCCCCAGTTTTGAGGCTTGCGCGGGAAGCCGTCGGCGTAGCCGACGGGCAAGGTGGCGATGCGCATCGGACGGCTTGCGATGAACTCTCGGCCATACGAGACCGCCTCGCCGGGCTCCAGATCGCTGACCTGCGCCACCGTCGTCTTCCAGGTCAGGGCAGGGCGAAACCCTTCGGGGAGTGGGCACTGCTCGGCGTCCGGGTCTAATCCATACAAAGCAATTCCCGGCCGCACCATGTCGAGGTGCGTATGCGGCATCGTCAACAAGGCGGCGGAGTTGGCAGCATGTGCAAGCGGAGGGCGCAGGCCGTTGCGCTCCAGCTCTGCGAGCAGGCGCTGGAAATGCGCAAACTGCGCTTCTGCGTGACGCTTGTCTACCTCATCCGCCGTGGCGAAGTGTGTAAAGACGCCTTCCAACCGCAGCGCCTCGAACTGATGCAGCGCAGCCACCATGTGAGGGGCCAGCGCAGGCTTCACCCCCAGTCGATTCATCCCGGTGTTCACCTTTAGATGCACGGTGAGCGTCTGTCCCAGGGCGCGAGCGACGGCGTCCATAGCGGCCGCCGTCTCCAGGTCGAAGAGGGTCAACGAGATCGAATGCGCCGACGCCGGCGACGTGTGCGCCGCCGGCGTATAGCCAAGCACCAGGATCGGCCGTTCAACGCCTGCAGCGCGCAGTTCCAACGCCTCTCCCAGAGTCGCAACTGCGAAGGCGTCGGCGCCAGCGGCTTGAAGAATGCGCGCCGTTTCTGCTGCGCCGTGACCATACGCATTCGCTTTGACCACGGCCATGAGCTTTGTCGTTGCGGCCAGCCGGCTGCGCAGGCGTCGATAGTTGTTCACCAGTGCGCTGCGGCTCACTTCGATCCAGGTCGGTCGCAGCGGCAGCGGCTCATGGCCTGCATCCGCCGGAGGGATCAGGTGGGCTGAGGTGGTGCGCTCCATAGCATTATTTCAATCAACTGGATGTCATCGGCTCCGTCCATCCACAGCGGCCTGCCAACGTCTCCCATTCCTCCCAGGTCAGGCCGGCCATGCCGGGCGCGATGCCCGGTTTGACGGAGCCGTGATAGTCGCTGCCGCCAGTGATCAGCAAGTCGTGCTCCTCTGCCAGATGATGGAAATGGGTGATCAGCGCCATCACCGTCGAGGCGTCGACGCCATAATGGCCGCGATTCAGCGCGTAGGGATAGCGCACTTCGAGGCCGTCCAACCCGGCGGCGGTCAGTCTGCGGATGACGGCATCGATGTTGCGCACGCGGGGATAGGCGCCCGGATGCGCCAGCACAGCGACGCCGCCAGCCGCATGCGTCAGTTCGATAGCCTCTTCAACGCGCAGGCTAAAGGAGCGTTCCACATAGGTGGGGTTGGGAGCGTCGCTCGCCAGAAATTGCGCAAAGACATCGGCCACCGAAGCAAAACGACCCGGATTGCGTTCAAGCGCAACCTGGGCGATGTGCACGCGGCTCGGTACGCCCTGCGCTCGCGCCAGCACTTCCTCCACAGGAACGTCGACGCCGTACGATTGCAGCCGCTCGACTTGTCGAATCTTCTGCTCGATGCGGCCGGCGATCACTTGCTCGAGCGTCGAGGTTAAAGTCGGATCGCGGTGGCGAACGCCCAGGCCAAGAATATTGATGTCTAGATAGTCACGCTCCGGCTCATTGCGCGTGCTGAACTCGACGCCCGGCGCCACCCATACTCCCAGTCGACGACCTGCTTCGATCGCCGCATCGACGCCGAGCACGCTGTCATGGTCGGTGAGCGCAATCACGCGTAGCCCCAAATCTGCGCAAAGCGCCACCAACGTTGCAGGCTCGTCGGCCCCATCAGAGGCCGTGCTGTGCATCTGAAGGTCCACCGGATAAACTGTCATGCTCTCCATGATAACACCAATTCGAGATTGGTCGTTTATTGTCATAGATGCCGTAGACGATGGACATGAGTTCAAGTTCACAAGAACGCAAAGCTGCCCCTGTATTGTTTCTGCATATCACCGCCTCTCGACGGCCTCTGCTTCTGGGGAAGCGTGTGAACTCTAAATTATGGGCAACCTGTGCAGCATTTCGCCGGACGCTCCGGGTGAATCGCGACATTGAAGAGGAGGCTGATGTTACGCAGCGGCGAACTTTGCCTACAGCTTCC
>CALFWA010000101.1 GCA_937928035.1 uncultured Caldilinea sp.
ATATCGCCGGCCAGCAGGTCGCCGACATCTGCCGCAAGGTGGGCTATCTGCCGCAAGACCCCAACACCTTGCTCTTCGCCGAAAGCGTCGAGCAAGAGCTGAAGGTGACGCTGCGAAACCACAAGATGGATGCGGAGGAGCGCAAAATTGCAGCGCTGCTGCAACGGCTGAGACTGCAGGACAAGATGGACGCCTATCCGCGCGATCTCAGCGTCGGCGAACGACAGCGAGTGGCGCTGGCCGCCATCAGCGTGACGCAGCCGGGCGCCCTGCTGCTCGACGAGCCGACGCGCGGGCTGGATTACGCAGCCAAACAGGAGCTGGAGCGGATGCTGCGCGAATGGCGCGACGAGGGCATGGCGATCCTCGTCGTCACTCACGACGTCGAGCTGGCTGCAGCCATCGCCGATCGCGTAATCCTGATGAGTCAAGGCGAAATCATCGCCGAGGGCCTGCCGACGGAGGTCCTGGCGACCTCGCCGCTCTTTGCGCCGCAGATCGCTCGATTGTTTCCGGAAACCGGTTGGCTGACCGTTGAAGATGTATTAGGAGCGAATGGACGATGCCGAGACTGACCAAAATTTACACCAAAAAAGGAGACGCAGGTGAAACATCGCTGGGCGGCGGCCAGCGCGTGCCCAAGGATCATCTGCGCGTCGCCGCCTATGGCTCGGTGGATGAATTGAACTCTCAGATCGGCCTGGCGCTGGCTTATGGGCTATGTGAAAAATTATCGCAGGTGTTGCCTGAGATTCAAAATGAACTTTTTGACCTCGGCTCTGACCTCGCCTTCCGCGAAGAGGACAAAGCGCTTTATCCGATCCCTCAGATCGAAGCCAGACACGTCGAGCGGCTGGAAAAACTGATCGACGAGATGACAGCCGTCGTCGGCCCGCTGGAAAATTTCATCTTGCCGGGCGGGTCGCCGGGCGCCGCTCACCTGCATGTGGCGCGCACGGTCTGCCGTCGCGCCGAACGCGATGTCGCAGCGCTGGCGAAAGAAGAACCGATCGGCACCTATGCACTTGCCTATCTCAACCGTCTTTCGGACGCGCTCTTCGTAATGGCGCGCTATGAAAATTACATGCGGGGCGCGCCGGAGCCGCTGTGGCATCCTGGCGCCTGACCAGAACAGATGGCATGCCTCGGCGGCGCCATAAGCGTCGCCGACAATGAAAATCTCTCCAGACACGCAAGAGCTTTCTTGCTTCGCTTGCGCCTTTGTCTCTTTGCGCCTTTACGTTAAAGCTATTTTCAGAACCGATTATGCAAAACCCCCTCTCACGATCCATAATGGAACGTGAAAAGGGGGAGCCATGAACAATCCTGCCCACGCGACGCATCTATCGCAGCCACCTGGCGACGACGAAATCCGCTGGCTGCTCGATCACGCCATGCTGGAGCAGAGCGCAGCTATTCGCCGCCGCTACATCGCCAACGGTGCGTTGTGGCGCCGGCCCTACGCCGACGCCCAGCCTCGCGCGGCGGCCGCAATGGCCTCCGTCTGGTTTGCAGCCTATCCGAACGCCATCATCACCCGTCCGGGCGAGTCGGTGCTGCACACTTTGGGCGATCCGGCGCTCTGGCGCACCTTCGCCGAAATCGGCATTCAGGCCGTTCATACCGGCCCGATGAAGCGCGCCGGTGGCGTCAGCGGCTGCGCGTTCACACCCTCGATCGACGGCAACTTCGACCGTATCGGTCTGGAGATCGACCCGGCGCTGGGGACAACCGAAGAATTCATCGCCATGTGTCAGACGGCTAAGGCCCACGGCGCCATCGTCATCGACGACATTGTGCCAGGCCACACGGGCAAGGGGCCAGACTTCCGCCTCGCCGAACGCGCCTATGGAGAGTATCCGGGCATCTATCACATGGTCGAGATTGCGCCCGAAGACTGGTCGCTCCTGCCGCCTGTTCCCGCAGGTGCAGATTCCGTCAACCTGCCACACGCCAGCGTCCTCGCTTTGCGCGACAAAGGGTATATCGTCGGGCCGTTACCGCGCACGATCTTCTATGAGCCTGGCGTCAAAGAGACGGACTGGAGCGCCACCGACGTCGTGGTGGGCGTCGACGGCGTTGCGCGACGTTGGGTCTATCTGCATTATTTCAAGCAAGGGCAGCCGACACTCAACTGGCTTGACCCGTCGTTTGCAGCGCAGCGGCTGGTGCTAGGCGACGCGCTCCATTCGCTTGGCGTGCTCGGCGCATCAATGCTGCGACTCGACGCCAACGGCTTCCTCGGCATCGAGCGCCGCGCCGACGGTTCGGTGTGGTCCGAGGGGCATCCACTCTCGGTGACCGCCAACCAGCTGATCGCTGGGCTGGTGCGCAAGATGGGCGGCTTCACCTTCCAGGAGCTCAATCTTACCGTGGACGACATCGCCATCCTGTCGCGCGGAGGCGCCGACCTCTCCTATGATTTCATCACGCGCCCGGCCTATCACGTGGCGCTCGTCACGGGAGACGCCGAATTCCTGCGCTTGATGCTGCGCGAAATGCACAGCGCGGGCGTAGACCCCGCCTCGCTGGTGCACGCGCTGCAAAATCACGACGAGTTGACGCTGGAGCTGGTGCACTTCTGGACGTTGCACAAGGACGACCGCTACGCGTTCGGGGGCCGCGAGCTCAGCGGCGGCGAGCTGCGCGAACAGATTCGGACGCTCATGTACGAACGGCTCGCCGGCCCGGAGACCCCCTACAATTTGCGCTTCACGACCAACGGCGTGGCCTGCACCATGGCGTCGCTGGCCGCGGCTGCGCTGCGCATCCGCGACCTAGAGCATCTCGACGATGAGCAGGTCGCCGCAATTCAGCGCGCCCATCTGTTGATGGCGATGTACAACGCACTGCAGCCTGGCGTCTTCGCCCTCTCCGGCTGGGACCTGGTCGGCGCGCTGACGTTGCCCGCCGAAGCCGTGGCCGACCGCATGGCCGACGGCGACACGCGCTGGATCAACCGCGGCGCGTATGACCTCATGGACGTCAACCCGACGGCTACGCATTCCGAGGCGGGCCTGCCGCGCGCTCGCGCGCTCTACGGCTCACTGCCCGAACAGCTGCGCACTCCCGGCTCTTTCGTCAGCGAGTTGCGACGGCTGCTAGACGTGCGCAGGCGCTATCGACTCTACGCCAGCCGCCAGATCGCAGTGCCTGACGTACAGTCCCCTGGGTTATTAATCCTGGTGCACGAGCTGCCGGACAATCTGGGCGTAGAAGTCACGGCGCTCAACTTTTCCCTTGAGCCGGTCGAGGAGATGATCACACTGCCAGGGCTGAGCAACCTGCCCGTGCGCGAACTCCTGCAAGATGAAGAGGCGGGCCGTATCGACGAGCATGGCCGCTTTTGGGCGCGTCTCCAGGGACATGAAGGCAAGGCGTATTTGACGGAGCAACGGTGAACGCAACCATCGGTAGGCCTTTCCGGACGGCCTTGCAGCGTCATTGGGGACGATCAGGTCTGGCCGTTGCGCAATTTTCTCTGTCGTTCCAATAAAATTTCCATTCTTTCCCGCAGATCGTTATGAAGCGCAAGCTGGCGCTTTTCTCGGCAAGCGGAAGTTCGCAAAGGATCTCCGAAAACAACGTGGACGGTCGTCGGGTGTCGTTGCGGCGCTATCACCTGCAACATGGCCGCAAAGCGCTCGCGGTCGGCCGGCTTTTTGTACAGGCGAGTGAGCGGGTTGTGCAGGGCGCGAGGATTGAAGACGTTGCTCACCAGCGTCGGGACAACGGCGAGATCGGGCGCCAGCCTTGCGAAAAGGTCAATGCTCGGCGACCAGCGCGCCAGCGATTCAACGGCGCCGGAAAGATGGGCGGGGTCTGGCTCGATGCAGCCGGCGGGGAAGGTGAGCGCAGCGCCGTTGCGCCGCAGATGCATCCCGACGGAGCGCACGACGCTCAGCTGCGAAGCGCCGTCTTCCTTTACAAAGATGAGTTGCCTCGCCATGTGAGGAAGGGCTTGAAGAAAAGGACGCTCCGCTGCAACGGTCATCAGGTCAGGCCGGGGAATCGTGGCAAAGAGCGCCAGCGTGTCGGCGATGCCGGGATGGTTGGCGGCGAAGAGCAAAGGTGAATCCTGGGGGACGCAATCGATTCCGTCGGCCTGCACGGTCGTCGCAAAACGCTCGAGCGCCCACGCCGCGGCGGCCTGCAGCCCCGTCGCGGCGACGCGACGGTCGAATTCGGCGACCGTGCGCGCAAAACGCTGCGCCGGCCTATGGCAGAGGGCTGCAAGCAGGCGTCGCCCATGGCGCAGCCGGTTCAACCCAAAGGCCGCCAGCATATCTTGAATAGTGATGCGCGTCAGCGCAGCAACGTCGGCGCTCTGCATAGTTCGTCATCGATAGTGTAGCGCATCCACCGCACACAGCGTGGATGGATTCATCCATTACCGTATTGTGAGATCAGGAGCACTTTCATGACAATCCAGTTCGACGCCCTCTGGGTGGAAGAACAGCCCGATGGCTCCTTCCGCCGTTCGGTCGTGCAGCGCAGCATCGAAGCGCTGCCTCCAGGCGATCTGTTGATTCGGGTGCACTATTCTTCGCTGAACTACAAGGACGCCCTTTCCGCCAGCGGCCATCGCGGGGTGACGCGCGCCTATCCGCACACCCCCGGCATCGATGCTGCAGGCGTGGTGGTGGAGAGCGCCGTCGACGCCTTCAGCCCCGGCGATGAGGTGATCGTCATCGGCTATGACTTAGGCATGAATACGCCGGGCGGCTTTGGCGGCTACATTCGCGTGCCCGCCGCCTGGGCGGTGAAACGCCCGGCCGGCCTCACCCTGCGCGAGAGCATGGCGTTGGGCACGGCTGGCTTCACGGCAGCGCAGTGCGTGGAGGCGCTGCTTCAACACGGGGTGCAGAGCGGCGAGGTGTTGGTCACCGGCGCCACGGGCGGCGTCGGCGGCGTTGCTGTGGCGTTGCTGCACAAGCTGGATATCCCCGTTGTCGCCGCCACCGGCAAGATGGAAGAAGCCGACTATCTGCATCGCATCGGTGCGACCGCCGTGATTTCTCGCAGCGAAGTCGACGATCGTTCCGGTCGGCCGCTTCTGCGTGAGCGCTGGGCGGGCGTCGTGGATACGGTGGGCGGCACCATCTTGGCGACGGCGATCCGCTCCACCCGCTATGGCGGCTCGGTGGCGGCGTGCGGCATGGCGGCGTCGCCGTCGCTGGAGCTGACCGTCTATCCGTTTATTTTGCGCGGCGTCAAATTGCTGGGCGTCGATTCGGTGAACGTCCCCATTGCGGAGCGACGACGAATCTGGGAGCTGCTGGCGGGGGAGTGGAAACTATCGAATCTGGACGCTATGGCCCGAGAGGTTTCCTTGCACGACCTCAGCGCCGAGATCGACGCCATGCTCCTCGGCCAACAGCGCGGGCGCGTGATCGTCGTGCATGAAGGCGTATAGCCTGGCGGCTGGATGAACTTTTCCGCCCCCATCATCCGGAAAGCTCCGGGCTTTCCGGATGATGGGATTTTCTCTAGCCGCCGACTCGTTGGGTTGCGAAGAGCGCGGCTACGCCTCTTCTACGATCTCGTATTTCAATGCAATTGGCGCGGCTTTGCGCAACATGGCCTGCGCCGGGCAGTATTTTTCCTCGGAAAGCTGAACGGCGCGCTCCACCGCTGCCGGGTCGATGTTGCGCCCGCGCACCACATAGGTGACCTGAATGTCGGTGAAAACGTGTGGATGCTCTTTGGCCTGCTTGGCGTGAACCTGGACCTCGAAGCCGGTGACCTCCTGTCGTTTTTTGCGCAGAATCGAGATCACATCCATCGCCGTGCAGCCCGCCAGGCTGAGCGCCATCAGTTCCATCGGACGAAACCCCTTGTTGGCGCCGCCCACTTCCGGCGCAGCATCGAGCGTCAGCGTATGTCCGCTGTCCGCCGTCCCCTCAAACTCCATATCCCCGCGCCATGTCACCTTTGCCTGCATGCTTTTCACCTTTCTTATTTTGGGATCTGATTCACAAATCGCCTCGATGAGCGTCTTTATTGATGGCGTAGCATGGAGTCATCGCTTGCGTTTCATGCAGCTTGCACCACGCCACGCCCTAAAGATGCATCCAATCTTAATCTGCGGCTTTTACTTTGACCAATCCACCGCCATTTGGCGGCGGCCA
>CALFWA010000102.1 GCA_937928035.1 uncultured Caldilinea sp.
GAAACGATCCGACGCATCGGGGCCATTGAGTCGGCGCAAAGCGACGTGCGTGGCCGTTTCGGTCATGCCGTAGGTGTGATAGACGGGAGCGACAAGATGGCGAATCTGCGCCTCCAGAGTGGGCGTCACCGGAGCGCCGCCGACCAGGATGGCGCGCATGGCGTCAAGGCGGCGACGATAGGCGAGGGCGCGCGCTGCAGCTTCAGGGAAACAGGAGCCGCCGTCGGACGCCAGGGCGATATCCAGCAGCGTTTTCATCTGCAACGGCACAAAGGAAGCGAAATCGATCGTCAAATCGTCCGGAAGCGCAGCCAGGGGATCGCTCGACGGCTCGACGACGACCAGGTTTAATCCCAGCACAAAGCCGCGCACCAGCATCATGCGGCCGGCGATGTACTGCACCGGCAAGCAGACCAGCGCAGTCATGCCCGCTTCCAGGCCGAGCGCAGAGGCCGTGGCGCGGGCGCTGGCCTCCATTTGGCTGCGGGTGAGGTGGATCGATTTCGGCGCGCCGGTGGAGCCGGAGGTGCGCACTTCAAACGTCTCATCGCCCCCCAACCAGGCGCGCGTAAAACGCAGCACCGCCTGCATCTGCTCCCCGGTGGATGCAACTGCGCAGCCGGCGAGCAGCGTCGCTTCATCATACCAGCGCCCTTCGAGCCAGATCATCCGGACGTCCTTTCTTCATCGATGTCGTTCGCCTGATAGCCCAGTAGACCTCAGGTCATCAAAAACCTGAATGGAATCAAGGCGACGCATTGACATGCAGCCTTCTCCTCACTACAATACATACACATTTGACCAAATTAGGCACATTTGTGCAAAATTTTGTGCAGGTAAAGTCAATCCATCTGCGGCGCAGCCGCATACAATCATAGCCCAGGACAAAACCCATGCACCAATCTTTTGCCGACCTTTCTCCAGAACGCCTCCGGGCGCTGCTGCACCAGATGATGCTGATTCGTGCCTTCGAGGAGGCGGCGGAGCAGCTTTATCTGCAGGGGCTCATTCACGGCACCATGCACCTCTCCGTCGGTCAGGAGGCGTCGGCGGTGGGCGCCTGCGCTGCCTTGCGTCCGACCGACTATATTCTGAGCACCCACCGCGGCCATGGGCACTGCATCGCCAAGGGCGCGCGCGTCGAGTTGATGATGGCAGAGTTTTTCGGCAAGGAGACCGGCTATTGTCGTGGTCGCGGGGGCTCTATGCACATGGCCGACGTCGAGACCGGCAACCTCGGCGCCAACGGCATCGTAGCGGGCGGGGTGCCGATGGCGGCGGGCGTAGGGCTGAGCATCCAGATGCAGCGGCAGGATCGCATCGTGCTCGTCTTCTTCGGCGACGGCGCCACCAATGAGGGCGCCTTCCATGAGAGCCTGAACTTGGCGGCGATCTGGAACCTGCCGGTCATCTATTTCTGCGAAAACAATCAGTACGCCATGTCGATGGCGATCACCCGCGCCAGCAAGGTCGAAAAGTTGAGCGACCGCGCCTGCGCCTACGGCATTCCCGGCGTCACCGTCGACGGCAACGACTTGCTCGCCGTCTATTGCGCCACGAAGGAAGCAGTCGAGCGGGCGCGCAGCGGCGGCGGCCCGACCCTGATCGAGGCGCAGACCTATCGTTGGAAAGGACACAGCAAAAGCGACAAGCAGCGCTATCGCACCAAGGAGGAAGTCAAAGCCTGGCAGGAGCGCGACCCGATCGCGCGACTGGCGCAGAAGATGCTTGAGGCCTCGCTGCTTACGGAAAATGATTTGCAACAGCTGCAAGCCCGCGTCGACGAGGAGATCGCTGCGGCCATTGAATTCGCCAAGGCCAGCCCCGAACCGGACCCCGCCACCATCTTTGAAGGAGTTTATGCATGAGCCGTGAGTTGACTTACGCCGAAGCCGTACGCGAGGCCATCGATCTGGCGATGGCGCGCGATGAGCGCGTCTTTCTGGTCGGCGAGGATGTGGGCGTCTACGGCGGCGCCTTCGGCGTGACCGATGGCCTTTATCAGAAGTACGGCCCGGAGCGCGTGCGCGACACGCCGATCTCCGAGGCGGTCATCGCCGGCGTAGCCACCGGCGCAGCGCTGACCGGCATGCGCCCGATCGCCGAAATTCAGTTCATGGACTTTATCACGCTGTCGATGGAGCAGCTCGTGCTGCAGGCGGCCAAGCTCCGCTTCATGTTGGGCGGCAAGGTGCAGGTTCCTTTCGTGCTGCGCACGCCGGCCGGCGCTGGCACCGGCGCAGCCGCGCAACACTCGGAGAGCCTGGAGAACTGGTTCGTGCACGTGCCGGGCCTCAAGGTCGTGATGCCCAGCACGCCCGCAGACGCCAAAGGGCTGCTGCTCGCCTCGATTGAAGATCCCAACCCTGTGATTTTCGTCGAACATAAGCTGCTCTATCGCACCAAAGGCGCCGTGCCCGAGGGCTATTACACCATCCCCTTAAGCCGGACCGAAGTCAAACGCACCGGCTGCGACCTCACCATCGTGGCCACGTCGTTGATGGTAGTGCGAGCGTTGGAGGCGGCGGAGAGGCTGGCGAAAGAGGGCGTCGAGGTCGAGGTGGTGGACCCGCGCACGCTCAAACCGCTCGACGCCGAACCGATCATCCGCTCGGTGTGCAAAACCGGCCGCGTGCTGATCGTCCACGAGGCGTGCAAGACGGGCGGCTTCGGCGGCGAGCTGGCGGCGGTCATCGCCGAATCGGAGGCGTTCGACTACCTCGATGCGCCGATCCGTCGCCTGGCCGGACTGGACATCCCCGTGCCCTACAACCGCGAGTTGGAGCGGCGCATGGTGCCGCAGGTCGAAGACATCGTCGACGCAGCGCGACGTTTAGTCAAGGAAGCGAGGTGAGCACGCATGGCCACGCCCGTCATCATGCCCAAGTTCGGCATGGCGCAGGAAGAAGGCACGATCATTCGTTGGCTCAAGCAGGAAGGGGAGCGGGTCGAAAAGGGCGAGACACTCCTTGAGGTGCAGACCGACAAGATCGACATGGAGGTCGAAGCGCCGGCCAGCGGCGTGTTGACCGACGTCCGCTACGGCCCCAACGCCACCGTGCCGGTCACAACCGTGATCGCCCTGATCGCTGCGCCTGAGGAAATCGCCGCCTCTGCGCAAAGGCCTGCCTCGTCGACGCCTTCCGCCAGCGTGCGCGTCAGCCCGGTCGCCCAGCGCATGGCCGCAGCGACCGGTGTCGATCTGACGCAGGTGATAGGCAGCGGACCGCAGGGGCGCATCATAAAAAGCGACGTCGCCGGCGCGCTCCAGGCGCAGGCTCCGCAACGCGCGCAGCCGCAGGAGGATGGGACGCAACGGGTGCGCGCAACGCCCGCCGCGCGCCGGCTGGCGCGGGAGCATGGCGTCGCCCTCGCTGCGCTCATCGGCAGTGGGCCGCAGGGACGCATTCAGGCTGCGGATGTAGAAAAAGAGCTGAGAAGCGAGAAAAGAGAGGAGAGAAGTGAGAAGGAGGCGGTGGCCGGCGAGCCGCTGCGCGGCAAACGGCGCACGATTGCCACCCGCCTCGGCCAGAGCTGGCAAAACGCGCCGCACATCTTCCTCACGACCTCCGTCGACCTGACGCGCATCGACGCGCTGACGAAGGAGCTGGCCGAAGACGTCGAAGCTGCGGGCGGGCGTCTCACGCTGACAGTGTGGATTGCGCGTGCGGTCGCCGCTGCGCTGCGACGCCATCTGCGCCTCAACGCCTGGCTGCGACCCGATGGCGAGCAGCTCGTGTACACGCAACATGAGTCGGTGCATCTCGGCGTAGCGGTGGCGGTGGAGGATGGGCTGCTCGTGCCTGTGGTGCGCAACGCCGAGACGCTCGGTTTAGCGGCGCTGGCGGCGCGCATCGGCGACTTGTCGGCGCGCGCACGCAGCGGTCAGCTCACGCCCGATGAAGTGAGCGGCGGTTCGTTCACCCTCTCCAATCTCGGCATGTATCCGGTCGAGCACTTCACCGCCATTCTGAACCCGCCGGAAGTGGCGATTCTGGCGGTTGGGCGGGCGCAGGTCCGGCCGTTCTGGAACGGCGCCGCCTTCGAGCCGCGGCAGATGATGGAGGTCACCCTGTCGGCGGATCATCGCGTCATTGACGGCGCAATCGCCGCGGCCTTTTTGGCCGAGCTGAAACGGCTGTTGGAGGAGCCGTCGCGGCTGCTGCTTTGAACCAAGCCGGGCTGTGCGGGTCAAGGCGTCAGAAGCCGGCGTTCAAGGGATGGCAATCCACGTAGAAACGAACGCAACCCGTTTCCAATAGAACAATAGAACAGAAGAATAGCCGCAGAAATCTGGTAAAATTGCAGTCAATCATTGCCTGAAGCCCAACGCCCGAAAATTTCAGGGAGGCCACCATGCTCATCGTCCACGTCGACGTTCATGTGAAACCCGAATTCATCGACGCCTTCATCGCCGCCACGTTGGAGAACGCTCGCGCCAGCGTCCAGGAGCCGGGCGTCGCCCGTTTCGACGTCCTTCAAGATCAGGCGGATCCCACCCACTTCGTGCTGGTCGAGGTCTATCGCACGCCCGACGATCCGGCGCGACACAAGGAGACCGCCCACTACGCCAAGTGGCGCAACGCCGTCGCCGAGATGATGGCCGTCCCGCGCACAAGCGTCAGGTACGTCAACCTCTTCCCGGAGGACGCAGGCTGGGGTTGAGCGAGGGTGAGCGTCGCGTGATGAGGATGGCGACGACTGCGGCGACCGCATAGAAAAAGGCTGCGCCGGCGAAGACGCCATGATAACCGACCCACGAGGCCAGCGCCGCTGCCGTCATCGGCGCCACGACGCGCCCCGATGCCTGCACGCTGTTGTCCAGGCCATAGGTGACGCCCTGGCTGCCCGCCGGCGCATAGAGGTTCATTAGCGCAGCGATCGACGGAATCAGACCGCCCATCGCCACGCCGCTGAGCGCCTGCAAGACCGTCAACTGCCACACAGACGTCACGAAGACCTGGGGAACGTAGAGCAACGCCGAAGCAATGGCCGACCCCACCAGCACACGGCCATGACCGATGCGATCGCCCAGACGTCCGAGATAGACGGCGCTGGCCGCGCTGGTGAAGGCGGAGAGGCCGATGATAAAGCCCGTCATGGCGGTGGCGCCCGTCGTCTCTCCCCGATTCAACGTCAGCACAAAGAGCGCCATCAAGGGCAACGTGATGGTGGCGCCGAGGCTGCGCAAGAACGCAAGAACATAGAGACCGCGCATCTCTTGCGCAGCGAACAACGCTCGATAGCTGGCCCAAAAGCCCGGGCGCTGCGAGCGCTCGACAGGCTGAAAGTCCTCCTCCACCAAAAAGACGACCGCCAGACCGGCGATCCCCAACAGCGCGCCCGTGATCCAGAAGCTCTCGCGGAAGCCAAAGAATTCGCCCAGGACGCCGCCCACGATCGGGCCGCCGGAGACGCCGATCCAGCGCGCCATGTTGAGCACGCCGAGCGCAAAGCCGCTCTGCTCCCTGGGCGTCTGCGCTGCGACCAACGCATTGTTGGCGGCGATCACGCCGGTGGTGGCGCCCTGCAGCGCGCGCAGCAAGACAAGCTGCTCGGCGTTCTGCGCAAAGCCCATTGCCGCCAGCAGGACGGCGCCGCCCAGGGTGGCGCGCTCCAGCATCAACTTGCGACCGCTGCGGTCGGCGATCACCCCCCAGATCGGCGAGGCGACCATCATCGTCAGCGCCTGCATGGAAAAGGCCATGCCCGCCCAAAATTCCAGGCTGCCGCCCGTGCTGACGCCCAGCTCGCGCACGTAGAGGGGAAGAAACGGAAAGATCAGACCAAAGCCTAACGTCGAAAAAGCCTGAACGATGGAAAGGACGGCGAGATTGCGGCGCCAGTCGATGGGGCGGGCCGGCGCAGCAGAAGGAGCCTGAGAAAGAACGAGTCGTTTCCGTTGCACGATGCGCTGAGGAAAGCCTTTCTACTGGTTGTTGAGAAACTGGACGGCGGTCACGGCCATCAGCGCCAGCGTGGAGTTGTAGACGGCGTGCGCGATCATAGCGGTTGATGTGTTATAACGGATGCGCAGCCAGCCCAGCATCATGCCCAACAGGAAAACAACAACGGTCGCCAGCGTGATCCCATAGTTGCTATGCACCAGCGCGAAGAGCAAAGAGGTCGCAATCAGGCCAAAGCGCGGCTGCATCGCCCCTCGAAAGAGAATCTCTTCACCGATGCCAGCCGCCAATCCAATCGAAATGATGCCCCAAGGGCTCTGAAAGAGCGGGCCGATCAATTGCTCGGTCAGCGTTTCAACGTCGGCGTCGACGCCCAACCCCACGGCGCGGGCGCCGGCCTCCAACAACATCACCGTGGGCACCATGACAAGCGCCCATCCGACCGCAATCGCGATCTCCCGGCCGCTGGGCTTGACAATGTTGAGGCGGGCGAGCGCCCTGCGCCATGAAAGGCGGGTCAGCCAACCGACGCCGATCAACGCAATAAAAACAAAGAGCGCCGCCTGCACCCACAAAAACCCGATCGTCACCGGCGGCTGGCCGGTCTTTTCGGCGCGAGCGGCCAGTTGCATGGAGAGATTGTCCAGGCCGATGCCCAGGGTGACGCTCAGATAGACGGGGATGAACATGCTCATGGAGCCGCTGGCTGCATGCAGCGGATTGTCCGCGTCTAGATGGGAAAAACGGGCGACCCAGCGACGCGCCGGCTTCGTCAGCAACGCCAGCCCCAACAACGAAGGGAGCAGCGTCCCCCAACCCAACCAGGCCCAGGATCGCACCGGCAGAATCTCCTCTATCTGCGCCTGCAACTGGAAACTGAGCGGAGCCAGTAGCGCCATCACGCCGAACAGCGCCAACGCCGCGTGGATCAGCGCCACCATAGCGTAGGCAAGCGCCGCAAGCGCAACATAGGGTTGTTCCTCCTCTCGCAGCCTTTGCGCAAGATTGGCCACGAACAAAATGAAAATCACC